>JAPPAB010000024.1 GCA_026705765.1 Gemmatimonadota bacterium | reverse complement strand
CGGCCCGGGCGGGGCTTCGAGGCGATTGAACTCGACGCCGGCTACACGTGGTACCAGATCCTCCCGGTTGGACAAGTTGATGAGAGAAAACATCCATATCCGCCTGAAAAGCGTGAATCTATATTCGTAGCTTTCAAACGCTTCGGCATAACATAATTATATCCTCACAAAACACTTGCATTTTGATTCCTGTCGCCAGCTATGCCCTGGCGCGTCAAGATGTTGTGTTACCGCGGCCAACTGCATCCACAATCCCTTGTGGTTGTGGTGCTCGACCAGGCATAAGCAAAAGGCCGTCGATCTTATTCGATTGATGGCCTTTTTTCGTGTATAGATCACTCCTGTATCTACAGCAGATCGGATACACCAAAAGCGACATCCTGTCGGATCTTCTCGTCTTTGTTGTCTATCCTAAAAAAATTTTTACCGAAAAAAACCATTTCGAATATTATCTCCTATATATAGGTGAAAGGGCGATTCCACGCCCACAAATCTTGCGAGGTTGGTTCAGCCTCGCAATTCCTATAAGGAGGCGGTAATGACAACAGCAACGAAGAACACGCAGGGATTCGAGTTTGTTGATATTGAACGACTTGAACATTTTTCCTATGAGGAGCTGCGCGATTATGCCAATTACATTGGAGAGCTTTATGAATCTCTTGATGGTGGATTGAGGCATCGTAAGCCTGACGAGTCCTACAATGCAGGAGCGATTTTCAGGCTCTTGAGGTCTCGAACACCGTACGGCCAATGGGAAACCACCCTTAAAGAAATGGGCCTTGTGCCGAGGTCTATTCAACGCCTAATGTATATTGCTGACGGTGTGGATGAGTTTAATCTGGACGTTGAAGACTTTTCTTTTCAAGATAAAATTATTGATTATATACGTTCTTTACGAGGTTAAAGATTGTTGTGGAGCTACCCCGTCTTGCTTGCGCATTGGTCGCTGAGGACACCAGCTCGCGGCGTGGATCCGTATGGCCAAGCCCTGGGGAGCCGGTGGTAGCTCCAATGCAAAGATCGCAACTCCCTGGCGGCGCGCAGGTGCTAAAAAGGCCCGTTGATCGTTCTCATTGACGGGCTTTTTTTTTCGCCTAGACCTTGACAAATGGGACACCTGGAGCGTATTCTTAGAGGAAAGAGCAGGACATTATTGGGGGCGAATACAAGGTGAGACGTGTGAAGCGCGAGGTTTGAGGCATTAAAAACTGAGAGGACAACTTACGGGACACTTACACTTTCGGGGAGACTTTACAATGGCCGAGACAAACGGGGATGTAAAGAAATGCCCACGTTGCCACGAGCTGGAAAATAAAGTGCGACAAGCGGAAAATCAAGCGTGGCAAGCGAGTGAGGCTTTGAGAATTGTGGACTTGACCCGTTTTGGTGGGTACCTTATCAGTAGTCAGAAAGGAGACCCACTATGCCACCAACACGTCCCCCTTATCCGTCCGAGTTGAAACGCCAGATCATCGAGCTTGTGCGCGCTGGTCGCAGTCCAGCAGAACTGGCCAGAGAGTTTGAGCCAACCGCTCAGACGATCCAAAACTGGATACGCCAAGCTGATCGAGATGAAGGACTTCGAGAAGACGGCTTGACCAGTTCTGAACGAGAAGAGTTGCGTCGTCTTCGACATGAGAATAAGCAGTTGCGCATTGAGCGCGAGATATTGTCAAAAGCAGCGGCCTGGTTCGCAGCGGAGACCGACGCGATCCCAAGAAAATCTTCGCGTTAATAAAAGCGCACCAGGCACTTTGGCCTATCGCCACGCAATGCCGAGTACTGGGTGTCTCCCTCAGTGGGTATTATGCTTGGCGAGCACGTCCCTCCTCTAAACGAGCAAAGGTTGATGTGGACCTGAAGAAGCATATCGAAGCCTTTCATACCCGATCAGACGGTACTTATGGTGCCCCTCGCATTTGGAAAGACCTGATGGATATGGGCATCCTTGTAGGCAAGAAGCGCGTGGCGCGTCTGATGCGTGAGATGGGTATTTGTGGCATAAGCCGCAGAAAGAGCACGCAAACGACTCGTAAGGCACAACAGTCTGATAAGGCTCCTGATCTGGTAAAGAGAGACTTTACAGTTGCAACGGTCAATAAACTCTGGGTAGCTGACATCACCTATGTACCTACCTATTCTGGATTTTTGTATCTATCTGTTGTCGTGGATGCCTTCTCCCGCCGTGTCGTGGGTTGGGCAATGGCGAGCCACCTGCAAAGTGAGTTGGTCTTGTCAGCTTTAAATATGGCCCTTTACCAGCGCCGTCCCGAAGATGTGATCCATCACTCTGACCAGGGAGCGCAATATACCTCCATAGCATTTGGAAACCGTTGTCGTGAAGCAGGCGTACGTCCCTCAATGGGGGCTGCTGGCGACTGCTATGACAATGCGCTGTGCGAGAGCTTCTTCGCCACCCTTGAGTGTGAACTGATCAATCGCCGATCCTTCCGTACGCACAAGGAAGCGCGGTTAGCTATCTTCTCCTATATTGAAGGATGGTATAATCCGCATCGCAGGCATTCTTCTATCGCCTATCACGCGCCGATAGCTTATGAAAAATTGCATCTATCACAGGCTTGATACACAAGCCCTAAACTCTCCACCGAAACGGGATAACTCCAGCCGAGGAGTGAAAAGAGGATATGTCCTCTATGGCAGATTTTTTATCCATCTTTGCGCTATCTCAGTGCTCACTCTTACTGAATTATTCAAACAATGATTTACAGTAGGGACACCACTTCTTCACAACGATACGAACCATTTTCTTACATTTAGGGCATGGCGAATCAACTCTTAGAAATCCGGTCATGTAAGGAAATGGGTGAGGAAATGTAGTACAAAAATCCTCTATAGTAGCTAAGCCTTCTATTATCTGTTGAGGTGATATGTTGTTATCTACTTTCCCGTGCATGATCTGATTGCGAAGGTTTGCCACCTGATCAATCTTTCTAGGGAAACCTTTATCGTGATACTTTTTTGCAAAGCTGTCTTCTTCACGATTGCGGCCAAGCCCTTTGAAAAAATTATTGTATGTCGTGATAGTCCCATCACCCGCATATTCGTTTTCATAATCCTTCATTATATATGATCGCATGCGATGCTCTAATATCATTGCTGCAATAGCAAAATGCATGTCTCGGTAAAGAAAAGCCTTTGCCCATGGTTGGGTAATAACCTCTAATATATTAAAAGTTATTGGATGAAATCGCTCCAACTCTTCAGGGAACTGCACCTTCATTAAAGTTTCAATGTCCATATTGTTTCCTCCTATATACTCACGCGAATACTTGCCAGAAGCGTTGTCTGGCATGTTCTCCAGCCCATAAACATGCAGGATTTACACATCTTCGTCAAGCGTTTTACTTGGAGTCGAAAATAGTGCTGACACTGCTCAAAAGAGCAGTGAAAATACTTGCATAAAAAGGGTTGTAATGTTACATTATACGAACATTGCAACCCTTTGTTTTTGGAGATAGATATATCATGAGAAAAGCCGAGACTGTGCTGGAACACAGCCAGCGAAATTACGCGCTTGTGGTGGTTGATCAGGCAAGCTACATTAGCGGCCTTTTTTCTACCTGATGTACCTCTCAGCTTCGGCCAGGCTGTGGATGTATATGACGCGCGCCGCTATCTCTGTGGCGGCAAAGTCCTTCATACCCATTGCGATTTTTCTCTGCTTCAGTTTTGACAGACGGACAAAGCGATTATTGGAGAAGATCGCCGTAAGGAATCCATCGAGGGCGACTTTCAGCTTCGCTTCATCCTCTCGCAATACTCTCCCGTTTCCACGCTTCGCTATCTCCATCATTCGGCCCACCAGAAACCAGAACTTTGACCTTGTGTTGAAGTCGTGGAAAAGCCGCTCGACCTCATCGGGATATGGAAACTTTTGGGGGGCAGTATCAGAGGCGTACCAGTACGCCGCAGACAGTTCTTTGGGCAGGTCTTTCCCCAAGCCGTCTTTTGGTGGCCAGGGTTCACGCGCGTCAATGGTGAATGTTGCCAGCAATACGAATAGGACTGCGAAAAATCTCGTGTGGTATTTCACGGTGACACCTCCCTTGTGCAACGTGGGGTATATATATGAACTTTTCAGCGGATCTTTTTCTAGTGATGGTGGTCGCAAAAAGCGTATTATGCTATTATTTACAGGCTTTGGTGGGGTTTGCACGGCTCATTTTTTTCTGTTAATTGCGTTAGAAAACAATTTTTTTGGGGGAAAAGGCCGCCGATCAAGCGGCCTTTGCTGCGTCAACGAATGAGCCAATCTTCGCTCACCAGGTCGTCGATGAGGACGACATTCCCGTAGGAGTTAGGCAGAAAACGAATTTCAAGGACAAAGCTGTGGCTCTCGCCATCTTTAAGGATGTCGAAAAGCTGTTTGCCCAACCTGAAATCCTTAACGGGGTAACTCCAAACTTCATATTTTGTACTGTTTTGACATATTGCGGAATATCTCTACTACGCCATCCAACTCAAGCGTCATTCCACTTTTGTAATATGCCTTACAAGCATGGCCAAATCCATAAGTGACCGATGCCGCAACACCGGCGGCTATAGCCATAGCAGCTCCTACTAAAGGCCCACCAAGCAATCCCGCCGCCTTCAAGCCTTGAATGCCCAAACGAAAGATTTGTCGTCCAACACTTCCCGTTACTGTAGCGGCGACCAATTGCATTACATCCTTTTTGGTCACTTCGCATTCATATATAAACGCTATCTTCATCGCAAGACCAGCTTGCAGTGCAGTTAATGGAAATATATCTGCACCAGGTATGGGAATTGCAGCAATACCCGCAGCACTAATTGTTGCACCTGTTATCCATCTATCCACTTGTTCGTCTTTAAACTTTGACACTTTTAAATAAAGTAAGTCCTTTCCTTGAAATTCTAAAATCTCCAGTATATTTCGGTGCAAAACATCAACGCCTCTATTGTCACGAGCGGAGATAGGGACAACCCTCGCACCCGTCTTTTCTTTTATATCCTTCTCCATTTCTTCTTGTTCATTAATGTGGAGCATGTCAATCTTATTGAGCACTACAATGATTGGTTTATCCAATCGTTGCAATTCTTCATAAGCATCAACTGTGGACTTTGATGCTCCGACACCAGCATTAAACAGGAAAAGAATGATGTCGGCATCTTTTTCAACAAATTCTGTCGCTCGGGCACTGTTTTCTTCGTCAATGTCCTCCAAGCCTGGCGTGTCGGAGATATAGACATCTTTTCCAAATGGATACAGCATAACTTCTTTATTCCAACCTGCGACAGCCTTTACACTAGCTAACGGCTGGCCGGTAAGTGCATTGATAGTGGAAGATTTTCCGCTATTCACGCTACCGTACAGCGCCATAATTAATTTTTGCTTCTTGATTTCCTCAAACTTCTCGCTTTCTCGCTCAAAAGATTTATCGAACGCTTTTCCGTAAGCTTCAAAATCGGGTTCAAAACGGGAATCATCCGAAGACTTATTCTTAGACATAATATTCTCCTGAATAAAAGAGTGAATGCAGACTTACAACATTGACAATAAGGGTAAGGTGATTATAGACGAGATCATAAAGATTAGCCTCCTGCCCTATTTATCGTCCTTATATTTTCGCTTAAGACGGCGAGATGCAATGGCGCTATAAAGAAAGCCAGCCAAGGCCACTATCAAGGCTATACCGGTCAAAATAAAAAATGATCTCATACTACTCCTCTCTCGGCCAGATCATCACCAGCCGTCTGACGATCGGCAGTCTCTTGCGAGCAAGCGGCCAGGACGGTGATCAACAACAATAGTGTGCAAAAATTCATGGTGACACATCCCTGTTTGTGGTTAGTAAAGCACGATACAATCTTTCAAAAATATGCCCAAAGACCCTTCTTTCGTGGTGGTCACACCACTGCCATCCGATTGCCCTGAAACAAGGAAATCTCTACTTCCACCGCTGGCTGCCCTGTGGCGGTATAGGGCGATTCTCTGCTTTGCTCTTGGGCTGTTACGGGTGCTTGTGCAAACATAAACTACCCGCTCGTTTTTGTACCAGCCCAAAGCAGAGAAAGCGTACTTGTTGGGGCCTTCTTGCAGTGGTCTGATCGTGGAAATTTCGCCGAGAAAACTGATCGGATGGCTGGCGAAAAATGTCATATTCTCTTTCATTTTGTCGTTCTCTTTCTTCAAGCCGTTTGCCTTGAAGGTCAGGCCGACAAAGAGGGATAACACAAACGCGAGTATAGGAATGCCGAACAGCAGTAATCTTTTGAGGGTTAAAGTGAGGATGATAGGTTTCATGCGATTCTCCTTTTCAAAGATGTACATACAAAAAGCACCTGTGGACAAAGCGCACAGGTGCTTGTGGGTATTGAACTGATACAGATTGTGGGGCCGCTTTACGCATCGGTGGACTTCCCGCGTGAGGTGGTTGGCACTCATAAAAATGAGTGCCGGGCAGAGTCCACCGTCATGCGGAAAATACGCACAATAGCCCCGCCTTTTCACCCGGCTCAGGGAGCGACCCTTTGCCGTTAATGGGCTGTTGTATAGGGCGAGCCACCCGACATAATCGGGTTTCCGCCATGACAATGGACTGTTGTCAGAATACAACGCAAAGGCGGGGCCGTCAACTGGAAAAGTCACGTCTCTTGATCGAACCACTCCTTTATTTTCTCGGCGGCTCGCTTTTCGATCTTTTCAGTAATATGTGCATTCACGGTTATGAGCGCACAGACCAGGACGCCAAAATCATCGGTGAAACCTGCGACTGGTATAGCATCGGGCAAGGCATCAATCGGCGCAATGAAATACATCAGCGCACCCCATATCACGGACTTTGCCCAAGCGGGCGTTTCTTTAGCGGCGGCGGCATAGTAGAGTTGTAAGGCTTTCTCTATGACCTTGCGACCAGCCAGCTTTGCATAGGCGTTGATCTTCTGCCAAAAATCATCATCGTTGTAATAGCTGTTTTCTCCCATGTAAGGTCTCCCATGAAAAAAGCCCACAGAATCAAAGCCCTGCGGGGTAGGTTTAGAGGTCTCGTATTGTTCCCAGGTTTGCGGGCTAACCAGATCGTGCGTTAGATGGCTTCTATGGGCGTCTGTCAGGGAAGTCCAATACTCTCCGAAAATTCCAGTGGGGCGTTGTCTGCTCTGACCAACTGGCCTGATAGATACTGCTCCAGGATTCTGCTTATCACGGCATTTCTCGTATTCCACGAGTTACCGGCGGCGCGGTCGAGACGTACAACGATACCGCGCGGGATTTTTGCGGCAATAACCGTCAGTTCCCTTTGGGGCGACTTGCCGTTGGATTGGCTCATGTTTTTGCTCCTTTGCACGGGTTAGTGTGACGACGTGAATGGCAATTCCCTCCTGACCATTGGGGCGTCAAAGTCGATGCTGTTCGCATAATCCAGCGGGGTATCATCTGCGCGAACCAGTTGTCCGGTGAAATACTGCTCGAGTACTTTGCTGATGACTTGGTTGCGGGAATCGAGGGAGTTCCCGGTGGCCTTTTGGATTAGTGCCAATAGCGGCTCCGGTATTTTGATCGACAACAGCTTGAGGTTGCTAGTGCGCGGTCGGCCAACGGGACGTTTGATCTGCACATCGAGGCGGGCTTTCTCTTTGCTCACCAGCGACAGGGCTTGTTGTCTCGATAAACCTGTGTCCAGGCATTCACCACGCCACACGGATCCAGGCTTTATTCCTTGCCCTATGGGGCTGTTCTTTGTGTGAAAATGCTCTTTGATGCGGTCGGCTATTCTGTCCTCTGTGGCCTCGACAAAAGCCCGTCCATCGCCAAGCGTGATGCGATAAACCGAGTAATGGGATTCGTCCTCTGGTGGATCCGTTAGGTGGTATCCACAAAGGCCACGCTCGACGGGGGGCAAGAGGCAATACAGGTGCTTGCAGTAGCTTTTCAGAATGTCCATATCGCTCCTTTTGTTTTGGGTGTTACGGGAATAGAAAAAGCCCCTGACAATCTCTGTCAGGGGCGCGTGTGTGTGTCGTACTCGAGGGGAGTTTATCTTACTCGACAACTGCATACACCTCCATATCTGCTATGATTGTGTTTGCCGTCAAAGCATCCACTTTAATCTCGAAATTTCCTTGCAGGGTACTGCTCTGGAATCCCCCGACAAACAAAGAATCCCAACGTGGTCTATATTCAGCTACCTGGAACCCCTCCGCATCTACAAATGACAATCTTGCGACTCTAAATGTGCAATCTTCTGGAGTTGGGTTGTAAAGATATATAGTCCAAGCACCCCGAACAGGATTGTCACCGCCCGTAAATTTCCATCTGATACTCCCTCGGATTTGATCATTTCCCCAAGCTATATCAAGTTTTTCACGCACAGTCTTATCAACAACAAACACTGAACAACCCAGGAGCATCAAAAACACCAACACAGAAACCAAGCTCTTTTCGGACATTTGCCCTCCCTATATTTTGGGCCGAGCTACGCGGGCGCGAGGCTCGATGCACAAAAAGCCACGAAACCCTTTATTTTAAGGTATCTGAGAGCGATTAGCAAGTGTCTCTCCCCCAGGCACTTTTCAAATAATCGCTCTCAGACGCCTTTACTTCTCCCCAAATGCGCGACTTATCAAATCCGATGCTTCCCGCTTGGTAATTCTTACCTCGCCGTCTTTTGGTGGGGTCTTCAGCTTGCGGTTAATCTCGTCGGCAAGGTCGCCATCAGTCTTTGAGGATTTGGCGATGTTCTGAAGGGCGACGATCTGCTTTGATGTGGCCGCTTCTCCAGGGCCAACCTCATAACGCTCTGGCCCCTGCTCGCGCGGCGGGGGGTTCGGATCATTCAGCCAATCATGGCCGGGGTCAGCAAGCGGGTCGTCGTAGTGCCCGTTGTGATGTCGTCCGTTGCTGGCGCGGCTGGCGTTGTCGTCGTCTCCGTCATACAGATGCAGACCAATCCCGAACATCGAACAGCACTTTTTGAGGGCATCGACACAGGCGGTTTTCATTGCATCGCCTAATGGGAACCCTCGGTTGATGTTGCCGTGTCCGTAATTCTCACGAGTTACCACACGGCCATCCTCAAGGGTGATAGACAGCGAGCCTTTGACGCCCACAGTGGTATCGGTAAGCCCTGCAATTTCTGTGTGGAAGCTCCAGGAGAAGGGAAAGAGCCGATCCAGGCGCCGGGTATATTCGGGGTGTCCCACATAGGACAAATCTTTGCCGCCGGTGCCAGCGTCATTGCGAATTTTGATAACGTTACTGGGGAACGGCACATAGCACTCGCCAACGATAGCCTCAACATCGACCTCTGGCAGTAGAGCGGTTTCTGCGCTGATTGCTTCCATTGGATATTCCTTTCAATGGTTGGGGGTTATGGGCGACCACTGGGGCCGCCCTGGTGGTTACTCGTCCTCGAAGTCCTGAATGATGATTCGATCCTCTCCAATCGCCTTTATGATTGTGCTGAATTGATCACTGGCGGCTTTGGGGGATGGATAGCGGACAACCTCGACGTTTCGGGTATGGCCTTCAAAGACAATATCCCGCCCTGTCAGTGAGATGTCGCGGCCTTCAAGGGCGAGTAATCGGCGGCCATTTTGTAGCCACATATCAATTCCTTTCAGGGTTAAGCGGGCGGCTCATAGAGCAGACCACACGGCCATTTGTGAACGTCTGGCAGAGCTTGTCAAGTTGATTGACAAAGACTTTGCGCCTGGCGACCTGTCCCGAGATTTTCAGCTTTACAACAAGGCTTTCAGGCGCGGTGGGTGCAGGCTTTCCTTTTGCCATTGATGTCTCCCTATTCGCCATCGGCGCCCGCATCGGCAAAGCTGTTGGACGTGAGAAATTCATAGGCTTTGTTCAGCACCAGGACAGCCTTCGGTATATCGTTCACCTTCAAGCTGTTGGTGGTCTGCCAGTTGCCGTCTTTGTCCAGGTAACTGCGCTGAAACGAGACCGTTCGGACAGTGAACTTTTCCTCTCCGCGCTCAAACTCTTGCTCGTAGATAGACGCAGAGCAAAGGCCGTGACGGAATGTGATTTCGGGTTGTGCCATGTGTGATTCTCCTGTTGGATGTGGGCGACCAAAGCCGCCCAGGTGATTGTTATTCAGCAGCAAAATCTGTGTCCCAGGAAAAGCAGTAATCGGCTGGTGTCTCCGTGAACTCTTGACACAATTCCTCAAGCCGTTTCACAAAATCCTCTGGCTTGAGTGTGACCAATCCGAAGAACTTCAGACGGACAACGAACTTTTCCGGTGTGTGGTTGGTGGTGGTTTCTAAGGGCGTAGCCGTCTCAATCGCCTCGGCGATCTCTGGCGGCGCATCCTCATATTCTGGCATTGGTGGGGTTCCTTTCAGATGATCAGGCCGCTTTCTGTCAGGCGTTGGACTATTGCGTTATACTGGACGCTGGCGGCTTGTGGTGATGGATGCCGTATGACCTCGATGTTGCGGCCATTGTCGAAGACGATCTCGCGGCATTCCAGCTTGATGTCTCTGCCTTCCAGAGCAATCAGCCGCTGACGGTTTTCTATCCACATGGGCTTGATCCTCTTGTGTGTGACGGGCGACCGCACGGGCCGCCCAGGTAGTGGTTAGAATACGTTGGCCTCTTTCATTGAAATGAACCGATCCGATCCGATGATCAGGTGATCGACCACTTCGATGCCCATAATTTCGCCAGCCTGAACCATACGGCGCGTAAGCTCGATGTCCTCTCTACTCGGAGTAACATCGCCGCTCGGATGGTTGTGGCCGAGGATTACGCTGGCCGCGCTTATCCCAACGGCTGGCGCAAACACTTCTCTCGGATGCACCAGGCTGGCATTGAGGGATCCGATGCTCACCGTCTCGGTCTTTAAGACCTGATTGCGAGCATTCAGAAACACCACAACAAAATGCTCTCGCTTGAAGTCTCGAATATGCCGAAGCTCTGGGAGAACATCAGCGGGGGAAGTGATACTCGGCTCTGTGCCCATGCCTCTGTCCAGCACACGGCGGGAAAACTCCAGGACGGCGAGCAGAGTGATCTGTTGGGATTTGGTCAAGTCTTTGCCTTTAAGCTGGCGGTCGATAATCTGCCCGGGCGGAGTTTCAAGCTGAAAGTCTTTGAGGGATTCGAGGGGATTTTTCCGAAGGAATGAGCGGCACTTCGCCAGCACATCGCTACCATTGCGTTGGGGCATTCGCAAGACCAATGCCAGCAATTCCTCATCGGGAAGGGACTCGGCGCCGTTGCGTTGGAGCTTGTAGATCGGTTGCTCGATCTCGTACACGCCATTTATCAGGTACATCGGTTTGTCTCCTATTGGTTGGGTCTATCCGAAAATTGCCTTTGATGCGACGGCGGCAGCTTCGTTTTTGTTGGTGTAATCCACGCCATTGATCCGATAGATTTTTGTCTCCTGGTCGTCTTTGCGAACTGGTGCTGGAACTGACGTTGTTTCAGGAGTCTCTCCGTTGGGCAAATCTCCACCATTGGGGGGATGATCCTGGCTGTACCGTTTCGGGGGATATTCGCTGCCATTGGCCTTGTTCTCATGCCATTCCTTTTTGCGGTCGGCACTGGCTTTTTTCGCATCATCTCGCTTTTTGATCCGGGCCAGTGCGTTGTCGATCACTTCGGACGCTTTCTCTTTGGTCGCCCTATGAGAGTTGAGCCAAATAGCGATACGGTGGGCTTCCTCTGCGGTAAACACAGGGGAAAGCAATAGCTGATTCAGTCGATGCCGTTGTCGGGGGGTGACTTTTTCTGTTGCGGTGTCCATAGACATCTCCTTTCTTTGCAGTGGTTGTTTTTCGCTGCTCGGTCAATGTTAGGGCATTGGCCGGGCTATTTTTTTGCCCGTTCACTGGGGGCGGGCAAATTCCCCATCATTGTATTTGTGCCAGGAAAAGTGAAAATTCGCACAAAAGAAAAAGGCCGCCGATCGGTGAGGATCAGTGGCCTTTTGTGTGCAGGGATTATTCTTGCTGTTAGACTTCTATTTCGTTACCTTTTTTGAAGGTGGGGAAATTTCCCCAGAGAAATGGAGCGTAAGGAACAAATGGAGCAGAGGCAAAGCCCCGCAGATGGATGATCGAGTAGATATTTGGAGTTGTACGCCAGAGGAAAGAGAGTGGATCATTGGTTTGGCTCTCGTGTTTTTTGTGCCCTTGTTAGGTCTGGTTCTTTGGCGTGACTGGGACAAAATTATCGGACTCGATAGGGATGGTCTCATTGAATTGGCTATCTCCATAGGACATGTAGGTATTTTTGCTGTCGTCTTTGCCTTTTTAGTTATACAGGGGGTAGGTATGAAGTCACTTTTAGTCGAAAAATACCGTGATCGGAAGGAGCAGCGGAGGGAGCAAGAGCGCAGAGAAAGGGATGCCCAGTGGCGTAGCTGGTTGGGAGAAAACCATCCTAACGTTCCATTGCCACCCTTTGCTGATGATGACACAGGCAATGATAGACAGCAATAACAAGTCAAGCTATCAGATAGCCAAACACATCCTCAAAAAAGCGAATAGAAACAGCCCGTCGATCAATTAAGACCGACGGGCTGTTTTTTGGGAATTATATACCTGACAACATAATCTCCCTTGCATATTTTGTGTATAGGGGGCTTTCTTTATGGATATGAGTGAAATACTTATCACGTTATTTTATATAAATCTGCCGTTTTTCTTTGTCAGTGCAATATTTGTCATGGCTTCACATCCCTCGAAAAGAGTAAAGAATACTCTATGGAATGTCGTGGCTCATATCGGCGTGTTCTTTTGGTTTTATTTAGATATGTTTGGTACACTATATGATGTGTTTGGCGAGGACAATGTAATCTGGGCTATTGTGTGGTTAATATCCGTAGCAACAGCTTACAAGATGGGCAAAGATCATCGTGAAAGGAGGTGATGCCCTAATGCTTCCTGTTGAAGAAAGGTTATTAAAAGCCTACGATCAAATACAAGGCAGGAACGGAGAGATGTAAAGTTGGGGTAGTCCTTTAGGAAGTATCGGGCTACCCCAATACATAAGCCCGCGAAACAATGAATATCTCACGGGCTTAAAACATATCCAGAATTGACAGATCAATAGCCTTTTCTTGTGATTCGCCGAACCTACTCGATTGTCTCCGTGTGTTGAGCAACAAGTTGCTCGCTCATATTTTTGTTTGTTATGAGACCGATCTGTCGTCTTTCAACCCGTCAGATCGGTTATCCCGTCTGATTCTGTGTGTTCTATTTTGGGAGTCTCACGGGAACCATCGGAACTATTGCCAGGTGTCCTTCAGAGGGCTTGAGCGCATTACTAGCGCGGGGCGCAATACAATTCGCAGGAATCTGGAGCCGTTGATCGAGGACGGTTGGGTATGTATTATCTGATGGGTATAGAGAAGCTACTACGTATGGCTTGCGGATCCCACTCGACACACCAAAGATTTAGAGGGTCTAAAATAGAGGGTCTAAAATTGTCCATCTGTATTGGCAGTAAATATAATGGACAATTTAATTGACGCGCGATCAAGCCTGGGCTTGGGACGGTAACGAGAGGTCAAAAGAAATCATCGCCAGATATGAAGGCGCAACCGTAAAAGAACGAAATACTGCTAAGTCATTAAGGACTATTGGCAATGATTTTCAAACCTGAAAATAAAATGATGAATATATCCTATCATTATGCTCTATCTGAGTCATTTTTTGAGTCAGCTTTATATACTTATTCTTTGTTGCTATCTAGAATTAAGTATAAAAATCTCGATGAAGTTTATCTCTCTAATGAGCCACCTCTTAATCAAAGAGATCAATGTTCTATTGTTTGTTCTACTCATTTACTTAGCAACTCTTTTGAGAATTTACTCAGGTCCTCTATCCTGCTGGATGATAAAAGTAGTAGTTTTGGACATCATCTTTATGATAGGGCGAAGTGTTTGTCCAGCAAGATTCTTCGGGAGTATGATAAAAGCCTCAAAGATGGCTATTCTATTGTAAAGTCCTTCTTAGGTGGTAGCTTAGGGATATTCACAATCTATCCTGGGACTCTTGAAAAGATGAAAGAATTTGGTTCTTTGATAAGCCTATCAAAATCATTAGATGAGATTAAAAAGCATAGAATACGAGATGATTCTCACAATGTAATCGAGGAGTCCGTAAAAGATGTTAGGTATAAAGCAGAAGATATTAATGCTTCTCATTTAGTTGAGTATTTCTCTCTTATTAGAATTGAGGCTTCTTTGATACAGATGGTTTTTCTACTCAGAACAAATTTAGTCTTATATACTGAATGCTTGAACAAGCTGAGTCTATCAGATATTCAGTATCAGAGTAGAACCCCTCTTGTTTCAGAACTGATAGACTCTATGCGTAACCCAAAATGAATTTTTGCCTATAAATAAACATTTGACAATATCTCAACTATAAAGGGAAAACAATTATGATGGAAGAGCGCGAAAAAACGAAACACTCGGGAAGATTCACCATTGAGCCGGGCAGAGAAATCTATGGTGAGCTTACCCTTGATGGTCCGAAGAGTTCTCTTTATGTGTGGGACAAAGATTTCTTTGATCCTCGGGGAGAAAATAATGGATTCGTGAAGGGTATTCTACACGACATGACAGAGGTATCATTAATTGATTGTATAACTTCGGAAGGCCCTGGTTCATTTTCCCATACGCATCATTTTGCCAGTCTTTTTCCTCATTATGTTGTTTTGGGTGATCAACATATCTCTCCTACTGATGATACAATAGCCGGGGTTAATTTCGTCATTGATGATGCAACTAAGCTCTTTCATGATTTAGAAGCCTTCGGTGTAGTAAGGAATGCACGTTCAATTATTGAAAAGGTCGTACAACACGATGTTGAACAGTCGAGTCATGACCGCGAGATCAAGATAGGGGCGTATCCAGAAATCGTTTACTTTACTGGAAAGAGCGAGATTTTTTCTGCAGATACAGCATTAGGAAAGATTTCGGCTTACCACAATCCGACCACTCCCTTTTTAGGGGGGCCAGAGGGCGTAAAAATAACGAATAAGATCTTTGTGAGGTTGCAGTTTGCCGACACAGTCACTTTTGAAGACGCTATTAACAGAACATATAGTGTTCTACACTTTTTTGGATTGCTGGTGGGGCGTCCTCAGAATCTAGTAGAACTCTGGATTTCAAAAAAAGTTGATCAGAAACGAACAACAGATCTTCAAGTTTATTGGAGTCATTATCCTAAATATGAGCGCATCAAAGGAGGATGGGACCCACATCATTTTGATGTGCTCATAAATCCTATTCGAGATCCGGAAATATTTTCGTACATCCTCACAAAATGGCTAGATCGGGAATGGCCAGTTCAAGCCAAGAATTGGTACAGTGCCCGAGTAAGGTTTTTTAAAAACTTTGAGAGACAAGAGTACTATGACATAGATCGGTTGATAGGTGCTGCAAACATGTTCGACATTCTGCCCCATGAGGCTGTATCTGGTAAAGTTGAAATATCAGAAGACCTAAAGTCCGCCCACGATAAGTGTCATCAAATTTTCAAGAGATTACCAAGAAGTCCAGATCGCGATAGCGTTCTAGGTGCCTTAGGTCGTATCGGTAAGAGTACACTCAAGAAGAAAGTCCGTCACAGGGCTCAATTTCTAATCGACAAACTTGGAAATAGAATCCCGGATTTCATTATGGTAACGGATGAGGCGGTAGATTGCCGTAATTACTACGTTCACGGTAGCCCGCCTAGATCCCGTATAGATTACAACCAATATCCTGGCCCACTGCATTTCCTAACGAACACACTGGAGTTTGTATTCGCCGCTTCGGATCTCGTTGAGGCAGGGTGGGAAATAAAGAAATGGTGTGAAAGTCAGAGCAGGACAAGCCATCCTTTCGGCCATTACCTCTATACTTATCTATCAGAAAAAGAGTCAGTATTTTCATCATCAAAAATTGCACAGTCTTCGGATGAGACAACCTCAAGTTGATGCACAGTACGAAACATCCTGAGTCGTCACCAAAAATGTTTTCCCAATCCGCTGCACGTCATTATGCAAATATAGGCAGGACAATAGTTGATAAGATGAGAACCTACAATGAGATGTTCAGCGCGTTTGGTTGTAAGAAAAATAGGTGCAAATACCCATACGTGGTTCTTTCCATGTCTCGGCCACAGCCAGACTCGAGCACAGATCTGCGCCATCGAAATAATACATCTCAAGAGGAATCCCAAGAATCCGAAGGTGGCCTAAACGAGCATTGGCGAAAAACTTTGATGACAGTGCAGAGTCTTCTTTATCCCTTCATCTCCAATATAAAAGATAAAAGCAACGAAGAGCTGTACGATCTCTTCTTTCATGTGAGAACCGCGAAGTGTTGCTCCAACGCTGATGGAGGGAGTAACGAAGAAAAAAATGGACTTGACCCGTTTCGGCGGGTACCTTCGTAGGCTTGAAACCCAAGCTCTACATACTCCACCAAAACGGGGTAAATCCATCTACGGGCTTACATCTGGTGATCAGGCTGAGTCCCTTCGGAACCTTACGCAATTCAGCCTCTCCTTTCTTCAACCGCTCGCGCATCTGGTGCTCGGCGACGGTGGCACGATGGGATACGCTTTTGCGATCTTATCACCCAATTCACCTTGTCCAACTTCGGCCAAGAGACGCACCATAACCGGCGCAAGCTCTGGCGATTGATGCACCACCAACCACACATAGCGCTCGGTATCGCGCTTCTCCAAATAGGCAATGGCCTGACGGCATCTGCCCTCGGGCATCAACCGCTCATCCTGCGGCCCACCATCTCGTAAGATCGTGCGCTCTTCACGCACCAACTCATGATCTCGGGCATTCCCACAAGCAGGACATTCAAACCTCATTAAGCATTCACCAAAAGCCGTCTTAAACTCACCCAAATACATCACAGCACCACACATTTCACATGGGCGCATTTGCCCGATCCAACCCTCGTGCTTACAACGCCCGTGATAGGACCCGCCACGAATGCGCTTATCAGGACAATCACATTCAAAAGTCTGCACATAATAAGCTCGACCATCGGGATTTACGACCTCAGCATTCCCATCGCCATCAAGGGTTATGCAATAGCCCATCGCCATCGCATGGGCAATACTCAACTTTGCTTCTTTATCACCCACAACAAACAATGAGGACTTGCCATTATCACTCTTTTTAACAGCCATATCTTCAACCTCCTTTTTTGGGGTAATAGATTCATTGCGCTCAGCCTGCTGACTGGCTTTTTCAACTGAAATGACAGCCATCCGCCAGCAACAAAAACGCCCTCCCTCACTTTTCGATTGGAAAGCAAAGAAGGGCGACTGACGGACCAGCCATCTGCCTTTATGGTGTGCTGCATTTTTTAGACAGATTTTAAATACACTTTCTCTACACCGCCGCTGTCAAGAGAGGCGGCACAGCGTCGTTTTTTTGGGCTGAGTCCTGGGGCTAATCCTACTCTATTATGTTTGTGCCATCATTTCTCACTTTTCGCACAAGGTGGTTACTATGCTAAAAAAATATAGTTACTCTGGGATCCACGGATTGCGTATTAGCCGAATGAGATTAAAGCAAGACTCAGCGGGAATGGGAAGGAAGGGCAAGTGAGTGTTGTGGTGGGTATTGCCATCGTCGATATTGCCGAATAACCTACTCAGAACACTACGATAATAAAAAGGGTTGTCCAGTATAATTGGACAACCCTCGTTTTTTGTACACATAAATACAAGGAGATTATACAAACAAATATTCATCAAACGTTCATTCATCTAATGATGCAGTGATGAATTGTCGGAGAGTATCTGATAAAAAAATCTCACTTCCCCTTAATTTCGTTAGAATTTCATTTTTTAGACCCGTATTTTTACTTCTAGATTGGCAGAGTACTCGGGAAAAGACAAATGACTATCAGCTAACAAATGACCAATGGGCCGCTATACACTCCTAGGGAGAAATGATGCAGTGATGAATTATCGGAGAGCATGTGATGAAAAAAGTCTTAATTTTGTTAGAAAACTATTTTTTTTCCCCCTATTTTTACTTTCAGTTCCTCGCATTATTCTATGAGGAGACTGCCTTTCAATGTACCGATTCCGCTTTATATAAACGGCTTATCAACTATGCTGTCAAGGGGAGAGAAAAGGAAATGACAAATGACCAGCGAACAGTTAAAGGACCAATGGGCCGCAATCCCAAAAGATGTGGCGGTTATGCTTTGGGCGCGCCAAACGCCAGGCTATCACGGCGACAAATGGCGATGAGCAACAAAGGATCAAAAAGCCTATAGAGAGCCACCAGTCCAAGCACAATTTTAAACTATTTACCGGAGGCAGAGCAATGGAAAAATCGAATATTTTGAAACAGCGGGCAAGGACACCTAAGCCGAATGACGAAGCGGCCTGGGCGCGGTCGAAGGCAGAATTGAACCAGATGGTTGAGACCGAGCGGCGCAAAGACCGGGCAGACAGGCAGCGTGGTCGGGCGGCTGATCGGTTGGATTGTGTGCAAATCGAGTTTGGCTTTTTGCGGTCACTGAGGGTGCGTGATGGCTCAGAGCTACACAGATCGGCTTATCGACTTTGCGGTCAAGGGGAGATGAAAAAATGAAAACACAAACAATCAAAGAAATTGAACGACTCTTGAAAGAACTTGATACCTCTTTCTGGGGTTCGATTACGCTGCGTATTCAACGAGGAGAGGTGGTCAATGTCGTAAAAGAACAAAGTATCAAAATAGACGCCTTAGCACAAGATGTGCAGCATAAATAAGGCTCTAAAAAAATATCAGTAAGATCTGACTAACAATATCAGGGAGTAGGAAAAACCACACCTGGTAAGAAAGCGAGGTGTGGTTATGGGAAAACGACAAAAAATCGACTGGGATAATATCCCTATCACAGTCATCGAAGAAGGCTCTCCAAATCCGCAAAACCCCTATGCTCAATTATCCCCTGAAGAGCGGACAACTCACTTGAAAGAACTTTGCCAAACTATTTATATGAGAAGGTTGGAAACTCAACTGTGAACAATAGTCACGGAAGAGGCGGCAGTGATGAAATAATAGGGAATTATATACAATAGAGATCACTAATAATGTTGCATAAGGCATTGTTTTTATGTATATTTATATTGTAAACGAGTTACAATATATAAGGTATATAAGCATCGTCTATAATTTCCAAACAATACAGGGCAAAGGAGGTAGATGTGATTAAATGTGGTCTGTATGCCAGGGTCTCTTCCGACCTGCAAGCTCAAATAAAAAATGGCAGTCTCGACACTCAGATTGATCTTCTTCAGAAGTATGTCGAACTTAAGGATGTCACACCAGAGGAAGAATGGAAAGCAGTGGCAATCTATCGTGAGGAAGGAAAATCAGGGAAAAATTTAGACCGGCCAGAATTCAAGCGCATGGTTCGAGATATTGAGCAGGGTAAGATCAATGCGGTGCTGTGTACAAAAATCGATCGCATCAGCAGGTCTATCATCGACTTTCATCATTTTCACGAGTTTTTAGCGCAACATGAAGCAACATTTATATCTCTCCATGAAAGTTGGGATACATCAAACGCCATAGGTCGGTTTGCTCTCCAAATTTCTTTAGCTACAGGAGTACTTGAGCGGGAGCGCACCAGTGAGCGTACAAAAGAAAAAATGCAGTGGCGTGCTGAGAAGGGCCTACATAATGGTGGACAGGTTCTCGGATACGATAATGATCCAGACAACAAAGGCGTTCCAACGCCCAATGAGGCAGAGCGAGAATTGGTGCTCTTAATTTTTCAGACGTATGTTAAGGAGCAAAGTTTTAGAGCCACAGCGCAGGTGATAAACAAAAAAGGCTATCGCACGAAATCGTATGTATCGAGAAACGATAAGGTTCATTCTGGCAAAAAGTTCAACAACACAAATATTGGGCGTATTCTGCAAAATCAATTTTACATCGGAAAAATTACTTACAACGGTGAAGTATATGAAGGCCAGCATGAACCCATTATCCCAATAGAATTGTGGGATAAGGTACAAGCCATTATAGAAACCAAGCGGGTCACTGGCTCAAGGAGCAGAAAACAAAACTTGCATACCTTCTCACTTCAAGGTTTGGTAAAATGCGGATGGTGCAAGTCTTATATGACACCCTATTACGGCCTGAATCACCAGAAAAAGCCCTATTTCTACTACCAATGCACCTGCAAAATCCATCGTGGCAACAAGGAATGCAAAATGAAGCCTGTGCCGGCACAAGCCCTTGAAAAAGTGGTCGCTGATCGGTTGATACAACTTAGTGACGATCAAAAACGTGTCCAAGACCTTGTTGCCGAGGCGACAACAAATAACTCAGAGCGTATGAAATCTTTGATGCAAGCACGGAAAAATTATCAAAGGCTCCTCAAAGATATTGATAAGAAGTTGGATGCTCTCGTGGAAAGTATCGCTGGGCGGAAGGTTGGCATTAAAACCATCAGTCAGAAAATTATCGACCTGGAAGAACAAAAAAGCCAAATAGAGCAGGAGATGATGGATAATGAAGTAACTTTGGCAGAGGCAAAACAAAAGGCCGTAAGAGTTGCTCAGTTGGAGCAAAAACTTACGACCTTTGAGGAACTATTTGATGAAGCCACACCAGAGGAACGGAAAGACCTGTTAAGACTGCATATCAACCACCTGATCTATACCCCAGATGCAATTCAACTCGCCTTGTTTGATTCTGCCAGTGAAACGGACAGAATCAAAGTTCAGCGAGAAGATGTAGTTGGTTGCCCCCCAGGGATTCGAACCCCGATTCTACGGTCCAGAGCCGCATGTCTTGCCATTAGACGAGGGGGCAAAATATATAATTAAAGATTCGGGATGACACGTACCTTTATGAACCCAAAACCTCCAGCGCCTTTTTCAGCCTGCGAATACACGTCTCCCGCCCGAGCACAGCCATCAATTCAAACAACCCCGGCCCAAACCCAACGCCGCAAAGCGCGAGTCGTGTCGGATGAATCAGCCTCGAAGCCGAAATCCCCAGTTCACCAGATAGTGTGCGCGTCACACCCTCAATATCGCCCTCACCGAACGAATCCAAACCCTCCAAACGCTCAATCATCAACGCAACGCGCTCGGGCGTATCCGTCTTCCAGTTCTTCTTAGCCGTCTTTGCATCATACACCTCTGGATCCACAAAAAAATAACCCGTATGCTGCAAATCCTCAAGCGTATGCAACCGCGGCTGCAACAACGCCGCAATCCTCATCAACTCATCCCGCCGCTCAGAAGCCTCTGCCTCAGAAAGCCACCCCTCCGCAACCCAAACCGGTATCGCATCATCCAGAACCGCATCCACCGGACGAAGACGCATATGCTCGCCATTGAGCCACACCAACTTCTTCTCATCAAAAATCGCGTCTCGCTTGAGCAACCCCGCAACAGAAAACACCCCGGTCAACTCATCACGCGCAAACACCTCGCGCTCATCTCCGGGCGCCCATCCCAACAGCGCGAGATAATTGAACATCGCATCCGACAAAAAACCCCGCTCCTGATACTCCGAAATCGTAGTCGCCCCGTGACGCTTGGACAACTTACTGCCATCGGGACCCAAAATCAGCGTTGAATGCCCATACTCCGGCACCATCCACGACAGCGCCTCAAACAGCATAATCTGCTTCGGCGTATTCGACAAATGATCCGCAGACCGCAACACCAGATTCACACCCATATTGTGATCATCCACCACCACCGCGAGATTATATACAGGCGAACCATCGGGCCGCAACAAAACAAAATCCTCAACCTCGGCATTATCCCAACGCTGCACACCCCGAATGCGATCGTGCCAGACCGTCTCACCCGCAGGCACCTTAAACCGCACAACCTTTGGCCGCCCCTCTGCCTCAAAAGCCGCCTGCTGTTCCGGCGTCAAATCCCGATTGTAGCGCACGCGCCGCTTCTCGACCTGCGCCTGCCGGCGCATCGCATCGAGTTCTTCCGCAGTCTCATAGCCATAATACGCATGCCCCGTCTCCAACAGACGCGCGGCTGCTTGCTTATGCGCCTCGACATTATCCGACTGAAACACTGGCTCGGCGTCAAAATCAACACCGAGCCAGTTCAAACCGTCCAGAATCGTCTGAAGAGACGACTCTGTAAAACGCTCTCGATCTGTATCTTCCACGCGCAACAACAACTTTGCCTGGTAGTGCTTCGCGTAAAGATGATTAAAAATCGCCGTTCGCGCATTCCCCACGTGAAACCCACCAGTGGGAGACGGCGCGAAACGCAAAACCGTATCCGACATCGAAAATCGACCTATGAATATATGGCGGAGAGGGAGGGATTCGAACCCTCGGTAGAGGAAACCCCCTACAACAGATTAGCAATCTGCCCTGTTCGGCCACTCCAGCACCTCTCCGCGAACAAAAACGAACAGCCAAAAGTAACAAAGGACGTGTATAAATGCAAGGTAAATGGCGGTGGGGGTGGGATTCGAACCCACGGACCCGCGAGGGTCAACGGTTTTCAAGACCGCCCGATTCGACCGCTCTCGCACCCCACCGCACCATCCGAAAAGTATAGATAAGCGCCTCATCTGTGTCAAGCGGTTTGTATCAACGCATCTCAAACACACTTAAACTTTGTTTTTCTTCTATTTAGCAATCAAACACCCAATAATCCCCGATGCTTACAACCGCCAAAAAAGGGTTTGCGTTGCCCGTGCCCTTCCTGTATTTTTAGACACAAAACTGCAACATGACCCAGAAAAACTCACACCGCGCGCACGACCTCGCACCCTCCCCTATGACTGAGCTTATCACCGGCTCCCAGATGGCATCCATTGACCGTCGGGCAATCGACAGTGGTGTGCCGAGCATAGAACTCATGGAAGCCGCCGGACAAGGCGTAACCCGGGTAGTAGAAAACCTGTTGGGCGAACGCCAAAACCGGCACATCGTCATCCTCTGTGGCAAAGGCAACAACGGAGGCGACGGCTTTGTCATCGCCAGGCAAGCTGCCCAAAGCGGTGCAAAAGTCCAGGTATTCACAGCCACATCCACCCGGGAAATAACAGGCGATGCAAAAACCAACCTCGACCGACTGCCCCCGAACATCGTGCAACCGGTTGACCGCATCGCAACAGTACAAAACGCACTCGTCAACGCCGACATCGCCGTTGACGCGCTATTGGGCACGGGCATCCAGGGACCTCCCCGCGGCATATACGCCGAACTCATAAACGCACTCACCCGCGCCAAATGCCCCATCGTCGCCGTAGATATACCCTCTGGCCTCAACGCCGACACGGGCCAAATCGAAGGACCCTGTGCAACCGCAACATGCACAGTCACATTTGCACTGCCCCGCATCGGACACTTCTTTTACCCCGGACGCGCCCAATGCGGCAAACTGCACCTCATCGACATCGGGATCCCCCCCTCGGCAATTGAACGCGAACGCATCAGCACCTACTTGATAGACAACCGCCGCTGTGCTCGCCTGCTCCCCCAACGGGAACCCGACGCCCACAAAGGAGACTGCGGCAGAGTATATATCCTCGCCGGATCCGTGGGACTCACAGGTGCGGCGGCACTCGCTGCAAACGCGGCACTCAAAGGAGGCGCGGGCCTCGTCACACTCGGTGTACCCAAAAGCCTCAACGACATACTCGAAACCAAAGTCACCGAAGCCATGACCCAACCGCTACCCGAAATAAAAAAAGTCAGATGCCTATCCCTGCGCGCCCGGGGCGAAATACAACGCGCGTGTCGCACCGCTGACAGCATCGCCATCGGACCTGGTATAGGAACCCATCGAGAAACCGTCGAACTCGTCCGCCGCCTCGTGCGCGACCTGAACTGCCCCGCAGTCATCGACGCCGACGCACTCAACGCCCTCGCCGGAGACCTCGATGCAATCCGCACCTGCGAAACACCCCTGGTACTCACCCCGCACATCGGGGAATTTGCGCGCCTGACCGGGTGCAGCATCGCCGAAATACAGCGCGACCCCATAGCACAGGCTCTGAAATTCGCCACCGATGTCGGAGCCACCACAGTCCTGAAAGGCGCGCCAACCATCGTCGCAACGCCAGAAGGCGAAACACACATCAACCCGACCGGCAACCCGGGAATGGCCACCGGCGGCACGGGAGACGTACTAACGGGCCTATTAGCCGCGCTCATCGGTCAGGGCCTCAACCCCTCAGACGCGGCATGCACAGCCGTCTATCTCCACGGCCTCGCCGCTGACATCGCAATTAAAAAAATGGGACAAATAAGCCTCATCGCCAGTGACATCATCGAAAACTTTGCCACTGCCATACACCAGATACGCAGCAGCACCGAGTGTTTCGATCTAAACCTCACCACCTGATTCTGGACCTGTACCCAATGCCCAAACGAACCGACCTCAAAAAAATAATGCTCATCGGCTCTGGTCCCATCGTCATAGGACAAGCCTGTGAATTTGATTACTCCGGCACCCAAGCCTGCAAAGCCCTCAAAGAAGAGGGATACGAAGTCGTACTGGTCAACAGCAACCCCGCCACCATCATGACCGACCCCGAAATGGCTGACAAAACTTATGTCGAACCCGTCACACCCGAAGTATGTGCAGCCATCATCGAAAAAGAACGCCCGGATGCCCTCCTCCCAACCCTGGGCGGACAAACAGGCCTCAACACCGCCATGGCCCTGCACGAACAGGGAACCCTCCAAAAATTCGACATCGAAATGATCGGCGCAAAACCACACGCCATAGAAAAAGCGGAAAACCGAGAAGCCTTTCAAAAAGCCATGGCCAAAATCGGCCTCGACTTCCCCAAAGGCCGATTTGCCTACACCCTCAAAGAAGCACTCGACATCACCGCTGAAATCGGATTTCCCGCCATCATCCGCCCATCCTACACCCTGGGCGGCACAGGCGCTGGCACCGCGTACAACATCGAAGAATTCAGACACGCCGCCGCACACGGCCTCAGCCTATCGCCCACCTCAGAGATCCTCGTAGAAGAATCCATCATCGGCTGGAAAGAATTTGAACTCGAAGTCATGCGCGACCAAAACGACAACGTCGTCATCATCTGCTCCATAGAAAACTTCGATCCCATGGGCGTACACACGGGCGACTCCATCACCGTGGCACCCGCGCAAACCCTCACCGACAAAGAATATCAGGAAATGCGCGACGATGCCATCGCCTGCATCCGCGAAATCGGCGTGGAAACCGGCGGCTCCAACATCCAATTTGCAGTGGATCCCAACACGGGCCGGCGCGTCGTCATAGAAATGAACCCCCGCGTCTCCCGCAGTTCTGCACTCGCCTCCAAAGCCACGGGCTTCCCCATCGCCAAAATAGCCGCCAAACTCGCCATTGGATATACCCTGGACGAAATACAAAACGACATCACGCGCGAAACACCTGCCTCATTTGAACCCACCATCGACTATTGCGTCATCAAAATCCCGCGCTGGACATTTGAAAAATTTCCCCAAACCGCTGACCTGTTGGGTACACAAATGAAATCCGTAGGTGAAACCATGGCCATAGGTCGCACGTTTAAAGAAGCACTGCAAAAAGGCTTGCGCTCTCTCGAAATCGGGCGCGCGGGATTTGGTGCCGACGGCAAAGACATCCACCCCAACACCCTCTCGCGCGAAGCCCTCGAACGCGGCCTGCGCGAACCCAACTCGCAGCGATTGGCCTATCTCAAAACGGCTTATGACGCCGGATTATCCGTACAGGAAATTTTTGATGCCACCAAAATTGACCCCTGGTTTCTCGACAACATGCGACAACTCGTCGAAATAGAAAAAGAACTCGCCGCCCTGATGGACTAACCATGAAAAAACAGCACACACTCAACGACTTAAAATCGCGCATCACTCGCGCAGACCTGCTCAAAGCCAAACAACACGGCTTTTCCGACCGCCAACTGGCACACCTGTGGCAAAGTGACGAATGGGCTATTCGCGCCCTGCGCAAAGAACTCGGCGTTGCGCCCGTATTCAAAACCGTAGATACATGCGCAGCCGAGTTTGAAGCCTATACACCGTATCACTATTCAACCTATGAAACAGACAACGAAGCCATCCGCTCCGACCGCCCAAAAATCATGATCCTCGGCGGCGGTCCCAATCGCATTGGACAGGGCATCGAATTCGATTATTGTTGTTGCCACGCCTCCTATGCCCTCAAAGAAGACGGCTTTGAGACCATCATGGTCAACTCCAACCCCGAAACCGTCTCCACCGACTACGACACATCCGACAAACTCTACTTTGAACCGCTCACCGCCGAAGACGTACTCAGCATCGCCGACGTTGAACAACCCGACGGCGTCATCGTTCAATTCGGCGGACAAACACCGCTCAACCTCGCACGCGACCTCGAACGCGGGGGCCTCAACATCGCCGGCACATCGCCCGACGCCATTGACCTGGCCGAAGACCGCAAGCGCTTTGGCGCACTCATCAAAGAACTGGGCATACGACAACCCGAAAACGGCACCGCAATAAGCACCGACGAAGCAATCGCCATAGCCGAACAAATCGGATATCCAGTCCTCGTGCGCCCCTCCTACGTACTCGGAGGCCGCGCAATGGCAATCGTATATGACCGCGAAGCCCTCATCGCCTACATGCGCAATGCCATAGAAGCCTCACCCGAGCGGCCCATCCTCATTGACCGATTTTTAGAAGACGCACACGAATTTGACGTCGATGCCGTAGCAGACCCAACAGCAGTCGTCATCGGCGGCATCATGCAACACATCGAAAGCGCGGGCGTACACTCTGGCGACAGCGCCTGCGTCTTGCCCCCGTATCAAATCTCCGACGCCAACCTCGACGAGCTGCGCCGACACACACATGCACTCGCCAGAGCACTCAACGTAGTCGGCCTCATGAACATTCAGTTTGCCATTCAAGGCGAAGACGTATTTATTATCGAAGTCAACCCCAGAGCATCGCGCACCGTGCCCTTTGTCAGCAAAACCATTGGCGTGCCCCTTGCCAAAGTCGCTGCCCGCGCAATGGTCGGGCGCACACTTCAAGAACAGGGCTTTACCCGGGAAGTGCCCATCAATCACATCGCCGTCAAAGAAGCCGTCTTGCCCTTCAACAAATTTCCCGGCGTTGACACCGTCCTCGGTCCCGAAATGAAATCCACCGGCGAAGTCATGGGCATAGACACCGACTTTGGCCTCAGCTTCCAAAAAGCGCAACTCGGTGCAGGCGTGCGCTTGCCCCAGGAAGGAACCGTATTTTTAAGCGTCAACGACCGCGACAAAGAAGGACTTGTACCCATTGCGCAACAACTATCCGACATGGACTTTCGCCTCATTGCCACAGGGGGAACCTGCGCCTTTCTCAAAAGCCACAACATAGCCTGCAATCGGATCTTCAAAATCCAGGAAGGACGCCCAAACATCCTCGACGCCATAAAAAACGGCGAAATATCTCTCATGATCAACACACCCGCAGGAGAACAATCCCAGGCTGCCGACCCCGAAATCCGCAAAGCAGCCATACAATACGGCCTGCCCTACACAACCACCTTATCGGGAGCCGCCGCCGCTGTCGCCGGCATTCAATCGCTCAAAAACAACAGCGCAATTCGCATTCGTTCACTCCAGGACTTTCACAATCCCTAACTCACTATGTCTCGTCTCATCTACATCACATCTCTCTGCATCCTCTGTCTGGCTTGCAAAAGCGTGTATTACAACACCTTTTACAACGCCAAACAACAGTACAATATCGCCGAGCAAAAACGCGTCGAGTCCCAAACCCCCGGCAGCCGAATAACACCTGCGACCTATAACGCGCTCTACCAGCGGGCCATACTCAAAGCGTCCATAGTGCTCAAATACTTTCCCGACAGCAAATGGTTCGACGACAGCTTGCTACTCATCGGCAAAGCGTCTTATTGGCGCGAAGATTACACCGAAGCACTCACCAAATTCCAGGAACTGCAAAAACTCTTCCCAGAAAGCGAACTCATCCCCGAAACGCGCTACTGGCAGGGCCTCGCGCTCTGGGCAATGGACCGCACCAATGAAGCGCGGACTACATTTTCTCTCTTCGACAAAAAAACCGATCCCGAGTTATACGGCCTATCAAATCTGGCACTCGCGGAAATGGAAGCCGCACAGGGCAACAGAGAAGACGCGATCATCTCCTATAAAGCACTGCTCGAAACACTCGACAAAAAGCACAAATTGCGCGCACGCGCCTGGCAAGGCGTGGGCAACAACCTCCTCGAACTGAACCGATACGACGAAGCACTTGAAGCCTACGAAAACGTGCTAAAATCAAAACCCGATACCAGGACAAATTTTGAAACCCGCGTCAAAATTGGCGAAACCCTCGAGCGCCAGCAAAAATACGACGGGGCGCTGGACACATACCAAAAAATATTAAAAATCAAACGGCTTCGCATATACGAAGCCGAAATCCGTCTCAAACAGGCACTTATATACCAGTTGAAAGATCAGATTGAAACCGCAGAAGAAATCTACAGCGACATCGGAAAAAAATACCCCCGTAGCGAATACAGCGCAGCAGCTTTTTATCGCCTGGGCCTCATCGAACAAAAATCGCGTAGAAATCTGGAAAAATCCAAAGAACTATTCGAAAAAGCCGTTCGCGAAGATCGAAGCTCGGACGAGGGAAAACTGGCTTTACAACGGCAAAAAGATCTCGTAGCACTCGAACGCTATACCAAACAAGCCGAAAAAGTCGAAGACCCGCAAAAAGCACTGGGACCGCTCTTTGACCTCGCCGAACTATACCTCTTTAATCTCGGCGAACCCGACTCGGCCCTGAGCATTTACCAGCGCGTACTGAGCCTGACCGACACAACTGACCTCGCACCCAAAGTGCGTTATGCCATCGGACTCATTTATGCCGACAGCTTGAAAAACGAAACTGCAGCGCGCGAACAATTCCAACTGCTCCTCGACCAACATCCCAACACGCCTTATGCCGTTGAAGCCCGGACGCGCCTCAATCAAAAACACGCCGACGATGCCCTGGCAGAAACGCGATTTTTAGAAACTGAAAACCTCATCGCAGAAGGCACACTCGCACGGGATATCTTACCCATCTACCAACAAATAGCCGACGAATATCCCAACAGCCTCTTTGCTCCAAAAGCACTTTTTGCCCTCGCCTGGACCTACGAAAATGACCTGGACCAGCGCGAACAGGCAAAAACCATTTACGAACAAGTACAGGAGCGATACCCCCTCACACAATACGGCAAAATTGCAACCGACAAACTCAAGGGCAAATTCCTCGACCCTCCGCCCGAGCCAGCAGACACCACCCAAACACAACCATCTGATACGCAACCCGATACAACGCAATCTAATCCAGCGGATGCACCACCGGATACAACGGCTACTCCGCCTGATATCTCAGAGCTTCGAACGCAAAAAACACCCCTCCCAAAACCCGCCTTCAAACCCGACGTCGTCATCGGAGGCGGCATCATGGAAGCCGTAGATGCCGATGAAGAACCTCAGGTCATAGAAGAAGTTGAACCCGAATACCCCGAAGAAGCCAGAGCCGAAGGCAAACCCGTCACGGTCTTCTTGCGCTTGCTCATCTTAAAAAACGGCAGCGTAGGCGAAGTCCACGTAACCTCGGGACCCGAACTATTTCACAGTGCCGCAGTGGAGGCCGCAAAACAATACACCTTTGAACCCGGCATACACGAAGACGCACCGCGCGACATGTGGATAGACATAACCATCTACTTTGAACCGCCAGAGTAAGCAACAATGCCCGAAATCCCGAACTTCATCTCCGAAACTGCCATCGTCGAAAAAAATGACCCCATCGCACAGGGCGTATATCTCATGCGCCTGCACGCGCCCCGGCTCGCAACCGCCTCTCGTCCGGCGCAATTCCTGCAAATCCTGACCGACTCTGGCTCCTCCCCCTATCTTCGCCGACCCTTCAGCGTATTGCGCGCAGACCGCAACGCTGGCTGGCTCGACCTCATCTACGACGTCATCGGACCCGGCACCGAACGCTTATCCGCTGCCCAATGCGGCGACCAATTCGACGTCAGCGGACCGTTGGGCAACCCTTTTGCCGCCCCAAAAACCAAACGCATCCTCCTCGTCGCAGGCGGCGTCGGCCTCGTCCCCCTCGCATTTTTGGCGTGGGAACACCCCGACCGCCGTCCCGATATGATCTACCTCATGGGCGCTGCAAATGCCGCCCGCCTGCCCGACCTGTCCGCACTTTTACCCGCAGATCTACCCCTCCACATCGCCACCGATGACGGCAGCATAGGACACCGCGGATTTGTCACCGAACTCATCGCAGAACACACCCTCCTGAACCACACCACCATCCTCACCTGTGGTCCCCATCCCATGATGGCGCGCGTCGCCCACATCGCCGCCGAATCAAACACCCCCTGCTTTGCCTCCCTCGAAAACCACATGGCCTGCGGTTTTGGCGCCTGCGTCGGCTGCGTGGTCGAATACAAAACCTACCCCACCGAAGACCGCCGCTATCGCTGCGTCTGCCTCGAAGGACCCGTCGTCAACGCCCACGAAATTGTCTGGTAACCAACGGTTTCATTTCTATCCCAACTGTTTCATTTGAAACACCAATTGTTTCATTTGAAACACTTTTCCGCATGTCCATTTTTGGGCATTTTATAAAAACACGCTCTCCTGCAAGCAGTTACGGGATTTTGGAATATTTTGGCACGCTTTTTGCACTATATAAAGGGCACAAAGTTTCAATTCCAACCCACACAGGAGGGCGTTTCTCATGATACACCAGTCCGTAGAACGAAAAGAAAAACTGCGCTTGATAGAAGAAAACCTATCAAAACGCATCGACACCCTGATCATCGGTCCCATTGGCACAGGCAAAAGCCATCTCCTCGCGCAGCTCGATGCAAACTATGTCCTCAAAGTAAAAACCCTATCCCCAATAAAAGAAGCCCTCATAAATATTGCGGAAGAACTTCACAAAAGCGGAAAACTCTATCCGCACATTGAGGACTTTAAAAAAATCAAAAAGCGACACGCTCGCGAAACCATTCAAGCCTGGACAGACATAGTACTCGACGCAGTGGCAAAAAACGAATGCGTATTAATCGTAGATGACCTATCCGACATAACGCCCTCCGTCGGGCGCCTGATCGACAAACTCAACCGCAAATACATCATCATAGCCGCCCTGCGAAAAATTGTAAAAACGTACGAAAAACACTTCTGGAAATTCGACCGCATAGAAATAGAGAATCTGACCACTTCCGAAGCCAAAAAACTCATCCGACAGTGTACTACTGGCGCCGACATAGAAGACTACCACATGACCGAAACCTTCATATTGCAACAAAGTGCTGGCAACCCGCGCGCCATCATCGAAATCGCCGAAAGACTCCGCAAAGAACCCGCCATAACCCGATCAGCCGTGCGACATGTATCTCACACAGGTGCCCGAAACCAGATTGATCTTACGTTCGCCGTGGTGTTGCTTCTGCTGGTCGTTGTCGCGGCGCGATTCTTTATGCGCGGCATCGGGAGTATGGAAGGCTATGTACTCGCCGGCATCGGCAGCGCGATACTCGTAGGCATTCGATTCTTCACGTACAGGTTCAAACGATGACCGCACCTACACACATCGCATTTGGACTACTCACCGTAGCGGGATCCTTTTCCTTCTTCTCCCTGCCCCTACACCGCAACCTCCCCGCCATCGCATGCGCTATCATAGGAAGCGTGCTCCCGGATATAGATTCCCCGCGCAGTTATATCGGTCGCGTGCTCCCATTTGCCTCCATTCCCATCGAACGGCAATGGGGACACCGCACAATCACACACTCGCTGCTCTGCCTCCTCGCCCTATCGGTTATGATCTGGCCCCTGCTCATCTTTCAAACCCCGTGTTACGCAGCCGTAATCCTGGGCTATATGAGCCATATAATCGTCGATTGCGCCACCAAAAGCGGCGTACCCCTGTTTTATCCCCATTCAGCGGCCTGTGTCTTCCCCGGCAGTGCAAAATACAGAATCAAAACCGGATCTATGGGAGAAAGCTATCTGTTAATCGGAATCGTATTCATGCTCCTGGTGTTCATACCCATATTGCACATGGGAGGCATCTGGCAATCATTCAGATACCTCATGGCCACACCCTCTGCTGCATACGCAGATTATCGACAAGCCGACGCAGAAACCATCTTAACCTTTGAAGGACGCTGGCGACACACGCGGGAGCACATACGCGGAGAAGGCGTGATCCTCGATGCCAGACCCACCATGTTCTGGATCATATACAACGGACAGGTTCAAACGTGCGGAGAACACGGCACCATCTTACCGGACAAAGTGCGTGTGCACGAAACAGATCGCCCCGTACAAATACAGACGCTCCAGTTGCAAGACAAAACCTGGGAAGAACTGGTAAATCAGATCCCCGAAAATAGTTTTGTATCTGGACAACTCAAAGCAACTGAAACATTCTCCCCCGGGCGTGAAACCCCCAATGCCATCATCATTACCTCCCGGTCATTGAAATTTCAATTTGCACGAAAAAGAGACATCACGCGGCTTCAGCCCGTCTCTCAAAATTTATCAGAACGCGTAAAAAATCTATCAGAGGAAATATTGAGAATTCGTGAAAAACTGGAAATCGCGAAAATGGCTTATCCGCCAATTCACTACCTCGAACGGAGTCGAATGGAACAAGAACTTACAGAAAAAAGAAAAAAAATCGAAACACTGAAACGCGCACACGTGCGATTCAGCGGCACATTATTCATTCGCATACCGAGAGACATGTCATAATGCGCGAAACAATGATCCTGATACTCATACTAATTGCAACCATAGCAAAAGGTAGAGACCTGGTCTTATCTGCGCCATTGGAACCCGTGCGATCGGCAACAGTATATGCGGGACTGAACGGACATATACGCGACATCCGCGTACAAATGGAAGATAGGGTCCTGACCGGTGATACCCTCGGAGTAATACATCGTCCGGATCTGGAACTCAAAGAAGCAACGGCTCTGGTCCGCTTAAAAAAGACCAGAGCCGCAGAAACTCGACTCAACCAAATGCACAAACGGGACTCATCAGCACGCACCAGCTTGAAATTGCCCGCTTCGACACCGAAGCCGCCCACTATCACTATCTATCCGCCCGTATCGAACGCCAAAAAAACGCAATCACTGCGCCCTAAGATGGTCTTGTAACCAAAGTGAGCGTAAAACCCAATGACTGGATATTATCCCACACCCCAATCGCGCTAATCATTGACCCCACAGACCTTTAGGCGCATCTATTCGTACCTGAAGACCAATTGACCACATCCAGATCAACCTGCCAGTATCCGCACACCAACTGGAAAACCTGCGATACACGGGCACACCATCTCAATCAGCCCCGTAATCGATTCAAACAGCGGCACCTACAAAATAACATGTCTTTTTTTGAACGCGGGAACACATGTTTACCCCGGCCCATGGTCGATATAACTATCACTGGGGGAAAGTGAGAAGGGGGACATGGCGGAGGCAAGCATTTAGAACTTTGCAGAATCAATATACGTCGCGTTTTCCCTAAGTCTATTTCTCATTATCAGGGAATAGCGGCGAAAAAACTTTTGCTCTCCTTCAGACGGTTCTAAATGTTCCAATTCTTTGTGGATAGTAGAGAGAGTTTTACAGAGAGTTTTATAAAATGCATTTCATTTTTGACGGCTAGATATAAATTCTCGAAATTCACTGCTAGATATAACTTTCCTCAATTCATCCGTTTGTTCCTTAACTTTTTTCTTACGTTCCTCTTCCTGCTGCCAGGGAATACCGGCGAAAAAAGTTCTAATATGTTCGTAATGTTGCAATTTCTCTTCAGAGTCCTGGCAGACTTCTTGGCTGTTTTTAATAATATTATTAAGCTCCTCAATATACTGCTCGCGCTCCTTATTAAGTTCATCTATACTTTTCTTAATGTCCTTCAATATATTGTCCCAGAAAGGTTTAATAATATCTTGCTCAATCTTTACAAGGACTTCCTTTCTAAATACATGACTGATTTTCCTGGCTAAACGCCGTGGCCAAAGATCCCCGAAAATCCATGCAGTAGAGACTGCCAGTGCAGCGGATGTCCCTACTACCAAGAGAATGGGGCCTCCCAGCAATATAAATGCCGCATTAAGAGCAGTAAAAGTACCAATCCCCACTAAGAGTTCTTCGTCCTCAAATGGTAAGGAAGATTCTACTATCCCCACATTATCTAAATTCCCTATTTTTATATCGTATTCTTCAATGAGTGGTCTAACACGTTGAAATAAAGCAGCAGTCCGAAACTCCTCTGTCTCAGCCAAAATTTCCTGAAGGACATGAGTAGTAGCTTGCTGTTGCGCTTTCTTTTTTTCCGTAGATTTATAGAGGCCATTGATCATCTTGATCAGGTTCTTGACTTGCAATTTCTTCTGAAAAATATGTCGTAAATTTCTAATATCTTCATTTAATAAAGTTAATATCTCCCGTTCTATAAGTTCTACCTCTGCATTAGTTATTGGCTTTCTTTTATCTACTTCCTTTTTTAGAATTTTATAGCCGAGAGGTTCCGCTTGATTTGCGGAAATGGATTTCACTTCTACACGCTCTATCTCTCCAAGGCGCAGTGTCTTTTCTCTTAAAATTTCTTTTTCTTTTACGGAAGTGAGTTCCACCTCTATAAGCTTTTTCTCTTCACCGGGTATTGTCTTTGTCTCTTCTATTTTTTTTAAAATTTCTTCTTTTATTTCGGGAGTGAGTACCACTTCTATAGACTCTATATCTTTATCTTGAATTTCGGGAGTGCGTACCACTTGTATATGCTCTTTTTCTTCATCGGGTATTGCGTTTCTTACTGTTTCTATTATTTTTAAATTTTCTTCATATTTTTCTTTTTTCTTTTTATAAATTTTTATTCCTTTTTCTTTAAAGTCGAGAATTTTTCTTGATGCGCGTTTCCTCCAAACAGACAGCATGTGCTCTCCTAATAAGAGCTTTAAATTTTCTTCCAGATCTTCTCGTCTTCCGGGTATTTCCTGATAAAAACTAAAAAAACGTTTGCGGATATCCATACTCTTAATTAGCTGTTCCCGACTGCGTAACATAGCAAGAAAGAGCTCATAGAAAGCCTCACTACCACCCTCCAATATCTGCTTCTCAAGTTGTTCTGATGAGATCCCTGGATGGGCATGCGTCGCAATGATAAAGAGGTTACCGAGTATGGGAAAATTATTATCAATATCTTTATACCGTGGGAGTTTAGATAAAAAATGACCGAGGCGTACAAAATCTCCACTATCGAGAAATCCTTGGGCGCGACAAAGATACAATAAAATATCTGCACGGCGGCCCAGTCGGTCAATGATAGAGGCATTTGTCATATTGTCAGCGTATCCGGGCATATCCACCAGGACGCACGAGTGGAGTAACGGAGCATCGCCAAAAACCAGAACATATCCTTCTTCACTGTTCTCTTTATTTCCTTTTAGCGTAGCATGTCGTTCGAGCGTATCCCAACTGCCGGCGAGGATTCGGTGTTGCTCACAATGCTGTTGGTCGCGCCATCTTTCCGGCTCAAACTGGGATCCCATAAGCCATAGATCTTCTTGGAACCAATCATCAGGACGATCTGAGATATGACGAATAAAGGTGGGGAACTTTGTGACTGGCTGGTAGCCAGTCGGAAGCATATTGCCTCCTAAATAAAAATTACACAGATGAGATTTACCCACATCAAAATGCCCCATAATTACGACCCAGGGTTTCTCCTTAAGGGAGATAACACAGTCCTGAAACTGTTTAACATATGGTACTTCGCGATATGGAGATAGTTCAATGTAACGCAGAAGCAGATTCAAGTCTTCTATGAGAGACCCATATAGCCTGCTATCGAAGTCAAAGATTTGTTTTTCATCAACTGGCTGGTAGTCTGTTAGAAGATCTTCAACTGTGCATCCTATGGCGCGAGACCACCGTATCAACAGACGAGACGGAATTTCTCCACCGGTCTCATAGTTGGATACCTGACCCTGAGTAATACCAAGTATTCGAGCAAGATCAGATTGTGTTAATCCCGCTTCTTTACGACGTACTGATAGTGTTAAATTCATGACCAAATCCCTTGTCAGATAGCGTAGGAATATCCTTTTTGTACATTATCCCAATTCAGTTCCAAGCATCAGGAAATGCCCCCGCCCATTCTAAGCCTATTTAATGGCTATAACTAAAACAATGCCCCAATAGTAAAAACGGTAGTACTAACCCCAAACAAAATGGAGTAACACTACCGCAATAATTTATACTATTATGTGGTCTGACGCAAACCACTACTAAATTTTTTAAGACCGTTCTATACCCAATGTCGAAGCCCTGCCTTCATTTTCCCTAAGCCTTCCTATTGAACGAGCGAAAAGAGGTTCGAAATATCGTCAGAGAGTCAATAAATGTCCGAATAGCATCCATGGACTCGTCGAGAACATTCATTGGCTTGCCTCGAAAGAATATCCTCATAACGTAGGCTTCTTTATTCAGCACATAGGCAGACTTCATATAGTGTACCTCCAGATTCTCAATTGGCGGGTTGAGGATCTCAAAAGCGTACTGATGGAATAAATCGAGCATGTCTTTATCAAGCCAGAGGTCCAGGTACCCCCATCCTATCATCAAACCACGGTTCATCCATCTCTTATGACCAACACAAGACATAGTTGTGCAAACACCAGGATACGTATTCAGTTCATCGCAAAAGGGTACGATTTCTGCATCAAGAAGCTGATGATTATGCTGCTTCAGGTCATCAAAGTCTTTGAGCACTCTCTTCTTGTCATCCGGTTTCAAATACCGTGCATCCACATCCTCCTTATTAACAGCAGGCTGTGCAGACAATAAGCGAATAAACACCCGAATGGCATCTAAGGACGCATCAAAATGCCCCATTGGCTTGCCCGCAAAAGAGATCTGCATGATGCAGGCTTTCAGTCCATCCAACTGTTGTGGATAATAATGGTTCTGGTAAGAAACATACTCCTCATAGATCACCTTCACGTCCTTGATTGACTCGTTTTCGAGGAGTTCGAAAACATTCCGATGAAAGAGATGGAACATCTCCTGGTCAAGCCAAAGCCATAAAAACCCCTGCCCAGGCATTACACCTATAGCAGGATACTCAGCTTCCAAACGACCGACAGAAAAATAGACCGTACAAACCCCATCATAGGCATTCAGTTCATTGCAAAGATGCCTGATCTTTTTGCCTTCTCCGGCAAAATGCCCTTCACGCTGCTTCTGATTAAACCACTCGATCATAATTTTTTTGTACTTGGGTATCAGATACATGTTTAATCCCGTGCATAAATGAGTAGCGGGTTATAGCACCAATAATAACAGATAGTCCCTTTTGTCTTTCATACCAGAAGATCTGCTTCAAAATTTTCTTTGGCATAGTGGGATATGTCCTCATCTATGGCGGTCTATATGAAGAAAGTTGACCCTACCGCCGTGAAAATTTGGGAAGACCAAGGGATTTTATGACTTGTTTTAAGACTGGTGGACATATCCCATAGCTATCATTTGTAATGGGCTGTAGCTCAATTTTTTACAGGTTTTTGCGCTTTACGAAGGCACAACTGTCGAGAATCACTTTGCCTAATTCCTCGGCAGCAGTAGCTCAGTTCGTGCCGAGCGTGGACATGGCTCTGGTCGGCAGCGCGTTTGAACCATTTCACCGCTTCCTTTTCGTCTCGAGGCACGCCCAGACCAAATCTGTATATCATTCCAAGATCGAATTGGGCGTGTGAATGGCCCTGGTCGGCAGCGCATTTGAACCATTTCACCGCTTCTAAAAAATCCTGGTCAATATCCTGCATAATCAGGCCAATGATATGTTGCGCATCCGCATTTCCCTGCTCGGCGAATGGATACAATTTTTTACGGGCGGAAATAAAATTCCCCCGAAAAAATTCTACTTTCCCCGACTGCAAAATTCTCATTTTGGTCTCCTCGAACTGCAAAACAATTCGGCGACTCTAGCATTGGCGAAAAACACAGGCGTTCGACCTGCGGCATCGGTAACATCAGTTTCAGCACCTTGATTCAGCAATACGGCGGCAGCTTCGTAGGCATCTTTTTGACTCGCGACATGTAAGGCAGTCCACCCTTCGCGATTCTGAGCCTCAACGTCGGCACCAAACTTTAGAAGTAATTTTATCGTCTCGACATCGTTCAGCATTGCGGCGAGATGCAGCGAGGTGCTGCCTACGTTATTCACTGAGTTAACATCAACCTCGCCATTTAGTAAAACTTCGACCAGTTCGTCGATAGACCCCTGTAAAACCAATCGGTGGAGGGCGACACTAGACGCATTTTCAATCATGAGATATCTCCTTTCATAAAGGAAGGTCTTGACTTCAAACTCAGTTGGGTTATATTCTTAATAGTTTCACACCTCTTGAAGGTATGAACATTTGGGGGCTTTTCGATCGTTATGCAAGGACGACAGCGAAAAGCCCTTTCTTTTTTATCAGCAGGGATAATATAGCATTCGCATCCAAAAGTCAAGCGTTTTTATAAAAAAAAAGGTTGGATAATATGATATTTGGATATTTTTTTTTATTTTCTTTATCTAATAGATAATATTTTAATCTAATTATGAATTTAACTATCGAAAAGACGTTTCCCTTTGCACCACCCTCTGCCGATCACAGCGTTGAGGTGCGTCAAACCAACCCATACCGCTTCATCCTATTCCTTAAAACCATCCTCGAAACATCCAGAAGCTCGGCTGCCTGAACCTGGTTCCCCTCTGTTCGTCGCAAAGCCTCACAAAGCAGTGCCCTCTCAAATGCGGGCAGACTCATCTGATCCTCGGGAAAGGACTGCACCACGCGATCAACGCTACTGACCGGACCAATCTCAAATAGCTCAAAACTCAGATCATCCGCATCAATCTCCCTACCCCCGCACAAAATCGCTGCCCGTTCAACCGCATTCTTCAGCATCCGAACATTGCCTGGAAACACCTGTTTCTGAAGCAAATCCTCTGCCTCTCTCGAAAACCCCACCAGCGGCTTCCACAAATCGCGGGCATAACCAGCCAAAAAATGTCGCGCCAAAAACAGAACATCCCCTCCTCGCTCGCGCAAAGGCGGCACCTGAATCGCAAATACATTCAACCTGTAATACAGATCCTCCCTGAACGTCCCTTCCCTCACCGCCGCAGCAAGCGCCCTATTAGTCGCTGCAACCACGCGCACATCCACCGCAATCTCATCACTACTCCCCACGGGACGGATGCATCGATCCTCCAGAGCGCGCAACAGGCGCACCTGCACCTCAAGCGGCATATCCCCAACCTCGTCCAGAAACAGCGTACCGCCATTCGCCAGCTCAAAATAGCCCTTCTGATCTGCCTTCGCATCTGTAAACGCGCCCTTCTTATGCCCAAAAAACGCGCTCTCAAACAGATTGCCGTGAATAGCAGAACAATTCACGGGAACAAACGGACCGCCAGCGCGACCACTCTCGCTATGCACGGCTTGCGCAACCAGTTCCTTCCCCGTACCCGTCTCTCCAACAATCAGCACCGTCGTATAATCAGTCGCAGCCACCTGCTGAATCTGCGCCTTCATCTTCACAACCGCCTCACTCTCCCCTATAATCGCATTCAAACCGCTCTTCTCTCGCTCCTGTGCCGCCATCCTATCCAGCCTCGCCTGAAACCCTATCCTTCTCTTTTCGAAGCGCCTGGTAGCGCACAGTGCGCCGGATAGCCGCATTCAACTCCTCCACCTTAAAAGGCTTATTAAAAAAATCAAATGCCCCTTCCCGCAACGCGCGAAACGCATTTTCGGCCTCTTTAACACCCGTAATCACAATCACCTCGGTCTCAGGAGAGATAGACTGCACCCGCCGAAGCACCTCAACCCCATCCATACCGGGCATCTTCACATCTGTAATCACAATATCCACAGCCTGGCTCTCCATCACTTCCACACCCTTCTCGCCATCTGCTGCTTCGATAACCGTATGTCCCCTCGCGATGAGAAACTTCCCAACCGCAGCCCGAATATGTGCATCGTCATCGATCACCAAAATCGTCATACTGACCTGCTCAGCCATTCTTATTCCCTTCTTCCCACATTTACAATCGTTTGTTTTTGAAAAAATAAGACGGAAATGGCAAAAAGCAAGGTCATGCATTCGAATTATGTCTTAATGCATTTTAATGTCTTCATACATTCCGGAAAAACTCAATACGCTTGTTAATATCCCTCGCCACCTCGAGAACCTCCACAGGCGCACGAACCACCTCGCCGGAACGCTGTCGCAAGGCTACAATAAGAGGTTCCAACGCATCGGATTTGCCTCTGGACAGGAGAATATCGACAAGATCGCGCTCAGAAGCACCGTTTGCGATCAAAGCGGGCACGAGTTGTAGCATCTCGTACATCATCGTCTCACTCTCAGATAAGAACACCGCATACGCCGACTGAAACACATCCATAGCCATCCGTAGTCTGTTCCTTAGCAGCAGTGCCAAAGCATGGACATACCTTGCTCGCCATACAAACACCACCTTCTCATCGTCAGCCAACGCACCGAGTCTTCCCTCAAGCTCTTCACTCATGAGTATAGCTTCTTTCATACGCCCCACCTTAATTTGTATCATACCCTTTTGGGACAATGCCCAGGCGACCAGAACCCGGATCGCTGGCACATCGCTGGTACCAAAACGCTCTATCACCTCCTCATACGCAGATACTGCCAGCTCCAACTCTCCCAGTTGGGCTTGCAAATCTCCCTTTTGGGACAATGCCCAGGCGACCAGAAGCTGAATCCCCGATGCATCGCTGGAGCCAAAACGGGCAATCACCTCTTCATATACAGACACCGCCAAACCCAACTCTCTCTGTTGAACTTGCAAATCTCCCTTTTTTAACAGCGCCAGAGCGACCGGAAACAGGAAATCGGGAGCGTCGCTGGTACCAAAACGCTCTATCACCTCCTCATATGCCGACATCACCAACCCCAACTCTCCGAGTTCATATCGCGCTCTTGCCCCGTGGATCAATACGCGGGCCATCCGCGCCAGGAGTGTATGGTCGCTCGCGTCGTCGAAACGCTCAACCATCTCATCGCAAACCGCGACCACCTCCTGGAAATCCTCCAATTTTTCATAAGCAATAGCCCTCATATGCAATATGTAGGCGACGAGAGACTCTGGCATCAGAGATGCATCCACGCTTCCTGAAGCGATAAAATGTTCACCAATCTCGATAACCCTTTCAAATGCTTTCTCATCAAGCGCCGTCTGGACCTCCTCTTTTAAACGCAATTCCGCCGTGAATGGCGCATTTGCCGTCGCTTTATCCGATATATATTCGATAGCCGACCCTGCCACGCGCAAAAAACTGTCCTCAACGCCCGGTGGTTCGGCGAGCGCACGCTCAATCCCCTCGCGAACAACCTTTGACTCCGCCGCCTCCAAACTCAGCCGACCAGACATCTGGTACAACTCGCCTATCCCGTAGAACGCCATCATAAAATGGATCAGATTTCTCATAACTGTCGCCTCGTCGCGTTCGCGCCGCAACTTGTAATAGATGCTATAGAGAGGTTCTCCTGCGGAGTACAAACGCTTCCTGCCACTCCCCTCTACAACGACCGCACCCCTGTTCACAAGCCGACCGAGCATAGTCGATACGGGCCGAACCCCCATACGCGCCCGCGCCGCAATCTCGCTCGTACTCGACGGTCGCCAAAAATCAATCAACGCGAGATACACGCGGCGTTCGCTCCTGGGCAAAGCCTCCAGATAACTGCGAAAATACTCCGTATGCTCGTCAATCAACGTCACCAATTCTTCCATCAACTGGCGCAACGACCTGTGCTGCGCGAACTCAGCCACCATAACCAGAAGGCGGGGATTGCCACCCGTCAGGATCTCGAGCGGCCTGATCTCCTGTTCAGTCACTGCATCGCCGCTGACCACCTGCCACAGACGGCAACAGTCCTCGGTACTCAGCGGTTCCAGATCGACAATTCGGAACAACTCAAAAAACGGCTCCGCCGCATTTTCCAGACCCTCAAAGCGACTCGTCGCAGTAGCGAGCAGCACGATCCGAGGCTCGGACTCCAATGCGCCGCGCAACTGCCAGCCAAAATCGTCATCTATATCTTCGCAGAGCGCTTGCAGGTTTTCGACCATAAGAACGAGTTTTTTGCCCAACCGGTCCGCCGCGTCCAGAACAGCGGCACGGGCGCGATCCGCGAGCGCATCCTCATCCCAGTGATCGGTCAGATCGGTATGCGCCTCTCGCAACTCCTGTGCGAGCGCGGAATCGTACCTGACGCTCTCCCGCGCAAGATAGAATAGCGTCTCGAGCCAAAAATCCGCAAGATTGAATATCTCGTGACTCTCCTCCATAAACCGAACCGGCAAAAAACACATAGAGAGTTCCTCATCAGCATTCAACTCCGCCGAGACGCGCGCGAGCAACATCGTCTTTCCCCGGCCCCGAGGCGCAACCACCAGAACGTGCTGACACGATAGCGAACCGATATTTCTACGCAAGACCCCAAGCACTGTATCGAGTTCGTGTTTCCTCACCGCGAACTGCTCAATCACCTCCTCGTCGGACTGGAATGTCCCTGGATTGAACTTGCGGATCGGCCGATCAAAATTGTTCATTACGCGTCTCCCAAAACTTCGACAAAATTGTCGTCAACAAAACTGTTGACAAAATAATATTGAAAAAAATTTTGTCAACCAAATTGTTGACAAAATTGATAGGGCTATATAACTTGTTCTTTACCAATGGGATATGATATACCTGGAAGAAGAACAAACCACGCAAAAGCCCAACGGCCTCCCATAAACGTTGGACTTTTCTCAATGAAACAGGTCAAATACACTTGCCTATCGCACCTGAAAATATATTTTGGGCGCGTGTTCTTTTCAACAACGCACAGAAAGGTGCAGTATGAAGCGTTTGTGTATCCCGCTTGTGGTCTGTCTATGGACCAGTCTATCTCTCGCGCACGCATCACACACCCCTCTCCCCGACTTTAACGAAAACGGCACTGTGGATCTCCCAGACTTCTTGCTATTTGTGGAACACTTCGGGACAAGTCGTGGTGATGAGATGTACGAAGACCGATTCGACCTGGATGGCGACGGCGCGATTGCATTTTCAGACTTTCTGATCTTTGCCAGCGACTTTGGCAAAACAGTGCCCCAGACAGTGGATGGGATAATAAATTTTCCACTACGCGCCATTCATGCTGCGGGCAATTGGGGAGATACCGGCTATGTTGTAGATAGATGGGAAGCTGCTGGAAGGATCGGAACGCTCATCCCTCTGAACTATATCCAATGGCTAAAGAGCCTGCATATAAACTGGATCGGCCTATCCGTCGCGCTACATTACGACGACAGCATGGACAGCACGATCGAACGCGTGTACGCATCAGATATAGATATTCCCACTTTTTCAGATGAAGCACTCAGACAATTGATCCGAGAATTCAGAAATCACGGAATAGACGTATATCTGACCCTGGCATTCGAAGCCTATGAGGCTGAAACCGCCACACGCCCGGTACGAAGGTGGCAACTCGGAGACCCGGCACCTCGCGGCGTTCCGCCTGATAATCCGAATGTCTTCGGGTTGATCCTGCCCCAATACTGGCCCTGGCGTCCAAATCATCCAGATCACCGGCATTTTGTCGCCGAGTTCTGGGCAACCTATACGCAACAGGCGGTACATTTTGCCAGAATTGCAGAGGAAGAGGGCGTGCGTTTATACTCATTGGGCACAGAGACTGACCGGCTCTTCCGCACGCGTTCGGGGGGCTATATGACCAATGGATTTAGTCGAGAACTCAGAGCAATGGTACAAAGCGTACGTGCCGTGTACAGCGGCCTGCTAACCTATGACATGCACTACGACGCACTCACAGCATCCCACTTTTACGGACCGGGATCGGGCGCAGGTCATCTATGGGCAGATCTGGATCTCGACATCATTGGCATCAGTGCGTGGTTTCCACTGACGGACTCGCGTCCGTCAACAGTACTGAGCGTCGAATATTTCCAGGCGCGTTACAGACAGATATTTCAAAACCAGCTTATACCTCTTGCGAACGCAAATCCCGACCGACCTCTTGTATTTCTTGAATACGGCGCTATGGATGTGATTGAAACACCCGCAAGACCAGGTGATACCTCAGCGCAAAACCGGCGATTCGTATTTACCGACTGGAATGGCAACGGACTGGATGACGGTCGAGAAACCCAGGCCAACATCTATCAGGCACTCATCAACACCATAGTGCAGTACCCCGGGATAGTAAACGGCGTCTTCTATTGGGATAATTGGATAGCCAGCGACGAACGGTGGGCGAGATACTGGGCACGTCGCCGCAATTATGCCATCCGCGACAAGCTATCCGAGGAAATCGTGCGGTCGGCGTATGTCTCCTATATAGAAATCTCCACTACGCCATCACCGGCAACATCACCTTAAACGTCGTCCCCACGCCCTCCTCACTCTCCACAGTAATCTCCCCATCGTGATTGCGAACAATGGCATAAACAATCGACAACCCCAAACCCGTACCCCGGTCTGCATCCTTAGTCGTAAAAAAAGGCTCGAAAAGACGTTGCCGGATCGCCTCATCCATCCCAACCCCATTATCCTCCACCTCGATAACAACCGCATCGTCCTCAGCCTGTGTTCGGATCCAGGTCTGCTTATCATAACCCACCCCCTCCATCTCAGCCCGCTCATCCACCGCATCCCGGGCATTCGACAGCAAATTGAGAACCACCTGCTCGAGCGGATGCGGATGTCCCCAGACCTCTGGGAGCGCGTCGGAAAGATCCAGCACCAGATCAACCCCGCGATTATCGAGCTGCGAACCCATCAACTTCAGACTGCTCGCAATCACCGCATTCACATCCATCGCCTGGCGCGGCTCCTCGGACTCATCGCGCGAAAACACGCGCAAATGATCAACAGTACCCGCCATCCGACCGACCACACCCCGAACATCCTCCATCATCTCCTGCAACTCATCCGTCTCAAGCGGCATACCCTCCATCAACCGCAGGGAAATATCTCCAGCAGTAGTCTCGACAACTGTCAGCGGCTGGTTGAGCTCGTGCGCCACGCCCGCAACCATTTGCCCCAGCGACACCAGACGCGCGGACTGCAAAAGCTGCGTCTCGTTAGCAGATGCAAGATCTTCATTTGCTTGCCTCAACCTCCGATCCCGAACAATAATCCGCAAAACCAGATACCCCGTAAGGATCACAAACCCTGAAATCAACCCAATAAACCACGGACGGCGCCACACCACCGGGACAACATTAAATTGCACCAGCGACGGCACAGGCTCTTCGTTAAACGCCAGATCGCGCGCTTTAACCTCAATCGTATGTGTCCCCACATCCAGATCCTCAAAAGATCGGACCGTATCCCCGCTATATGGCGACCACTCCCCGCCGTCCAAACGATAGGCGTATTGCAAATCCTCGCGCAATGTGCTTCGCCAGAGATCCGTCCCAGACCAGGCGAAAGTTATCTCTCCACCCTCAGGCACCTCATCCGGTGCAAGGGTCATCAGGGTCTCAGGGGGATCGGTCTCCGGCACATATCGGACAGTACGCAGAGTACATGGTACTGCTATACCCCCAGGTGATGACCTTTTGTGCCAGGCATCTACATCAGACACAGAATTGAGCCAGAATATCCCGTCTCGAGACTGAAGAATCGGATCATAAAACCCTGTGCGCGGAAAATCAGGAGGTAAAGCATTCTGTAACCATGTGCGCCCATCAAACCGGCTGACCCCCTCTGCGGTCCCCGCCCAGACCGCACCATCTCGATCCTGGAAAATGCTTTGCACCCTATTGTCCGCCAGCCCATCTCCATAATCGAACCGCTGCCACTCCGTCCCGTCATACCGAAACACCCCATAAGTTCGGGAACCCAACCACAGATCGCCCCGTGGCGCAGTATAAACGGCATCAACAAAATCTTCCGCCAACACCTCTGGACCCGTGAACCGCACCCTCCGCACCCCATCAAAGCCAAATAACCGCCCACCAAACCACAAAACCCCATCAGAACTCTGCCCAATCCCACGCACATAATGCGTCATACCCGGAACAGCGTGATGGGTCCAACCCTTCCCATCGAAAACCACGACCCCACCCAGAAAGCCATATAACCACCAATCCACAGCCGCAACAAACCACAAAGAGCCGTCAAACGCTTCATAAACAGCGCACGGATCAATACCCCAGGAAAGCCGAGGATGACATTTAAGGATCCATACAGAACTATCCAACCGCGCTGTAGCCGCGACCTGCTCATGGCTCCCCGAGGCCCAAAGCGCGCCATCTCGCGTCACAAAAAGCTTACTCGGTGCATCCATCAAACCATCCGCCACGCCAAACCGCGTCCACCCCTGCCCATCATAACGCACAACACCGTTATCCTGCGAGATAAACCACTGTGCGCCATCGGGCGTATCACACTGAAAAATGAGACCCTCATAAGTCTGCGTCTGATCCTCACCCAAATCCAGACGCACTGCTCCCTCACCCCTATCCACAATCCAGAGCGCGCCGTCCGTGGCTTCGTGGAGTTCCATACGATGCGAAAACACGCTCGAATCATAGACGCGCCACACACCATCCCTATGGGCAATCAAACGGCTACCGCCAATCCAGAGCGTCCCATCCCCACTTTCCAGAATAGACGTATAATGGTGATCGCGACCCAGATCACCAACTTCGAGAGCCTCCCACTTCTCGCCATCAAACCGGTTCACGCGCTTGCTCTTATCGCCATACACGACCCAAACAACGCCATCCTCTGTCACACAGATCCTCGGATACGTACCCTGATCGATCTCATCTTCCCCACCGAAACGCCGATAGCCCGACGCAAAATCAAATCGAATCAAATCGCCGTCGTACATCCCAAACCAGATCGCGCCATCGGGACCTTCACACACATCATAAACCGCCAGCCTCCGATTGTCCAAAGGAACCACAACAAAAGTCACGGCATCTGACACCATCTCCCGAATACCCGTTGTATCCTCCGCAGCCACATACAGCCTTGTTCCTTCCGGCGTCAACCTGAGCGCACCCCATTCCGTACCCGCCCACAAACTCCCATCCTGTGATGCCATCAAATCCCAGGTATTCCATTCTCCCTCAGATGGAAAAACCCGTTCCCATATCCCATTCTCAAAACGACCAATACCCCGGTCAGACCCCACATAAACACCGCCGTCCCCAGCGACATAAAGCGCGTTGATCCGCGCCCCAACCATCCCCTCATCAAACGGAAAGAAATCCCAGTTCATCCCATCGTAGCGATAAATACCTCTATCCGTCCCAAACAAAAAATTACCATCCCCATCCTGCGCCAAACACGACACCCCTTGTCCCTTCAACTCTGGAAAAGACCGCCAGCGCCAGGACTCATGTACGGGATCCGAAAGACGAGGTGTAAAAGGCGTCGCCGCAAAACACGCACCCGCGCCCACAAACATCAGAAGAATCAGACATTTTGCGTATTTAATCATACTCAATCCATCCATAAAAAAAGCGGCACTGGCGATAAATATCACCAGCACCGCTACACGCCATCAGCGACTTCGCATCATATTGGAGGCTCTGACAACTCAAACAAACGCATCGCCCGTTCTGTGAGAGCCTTATACTCTCTTACCTCATTTCCATTTAAGCCATCAGTAATTCCAAATTTAACGGCAATATCTGACTCAAATTTGGTAATGGGTACATATCTCTCGTTAAAATGGTGTTCAATATCGCGTTCCATTTGGTTGAGAAAGTACTGTATGCGTTCTTTTTTTACATCTTCTTTACCAACTATATCGACAAAGCTGAGAACGGCATTGCCTCCCGGCACTAAGTCCAAAGATTGCGCGATGAGTTTTCCTGGATTTTGATTGGCGATCTGGTCAACGATCCTGTTATCTTCTCGCATATCTTCGGGAAGACCATGATCTCCGTGCCGGTGGAAAAAAGCGTTGATACCACCTATATTATCTTTTTTTGATAAACCCGGTGAGCGGTAAGATACATCAGGCCACCCCCCTGAGGGTGCGAACCGGAGTAATGGAATTAGAATCTTTCCGGGTGTCTTCGCCGACCCAATCGCTATGCGATAATGTTGCGCTGGTGTCGCGAATGAGAGACTTCGTCCCTTCGCTGTATAGTAACTGCTGCTCTTCTTCGCTCAATTCATACCATACTTCTTCCATAGCATCCAGAATAGGCTCTTCTCCCTCGGATTCAAACCCTGCATGTTGCCAACGGATATAAATGAGATCGCGTTCTAAAGAACGATACCGTCCAAAAGCTTCACTCATGACATTTCACCCAATCTTCTCTGGTACCATGTAAAAAAAGAATAGCCGGAAATGATTATTCTGTCAAGATTCGCATATCTTATTTTTTAGCCTGGTACACGACAAGAGGTGTACAACTGCGCCAAACACGACAGCCCTTGTCCCTATTGAGCGTGGCTTTTTGTATATCGACAATGGCGTGGCCTTTATGCCTTTCTCCTCGAAAAAGGAATAAAAAGCACGTAAAATAACACCAATGCCACCCCATCGAGGAATAAGAGATACCACGGCCACGGCAAAAAGAAAAAAGGCGATTTTGTATCAGGCGGTTGACAGAGAAACATATAATTGCTCCCCAGCATCAAATTGACGCCAATCAAAACAACAGCCAAAACATTCAGCAAAACAAAAACGCGCAAAACCGATCGAGCGACTGGTCGCAAACCCAGCCCCCATGTGGCGAACAGCGCAGCAGCCACAATACCGCCGTGCGCGATAAAATATTGAAAAAAGCGATACTGCGGATAACCGAACTCAAGCTGAGGCGTCACAACCGCATTGGTCGCGCCGACAAGCCCCCAGAAATAGGCAATCTCATAAGCCGTCTGCCGCCGGAAAACGAGCGTAATCACAGCCGCAAAAACAGTAATCCCACAAACATGCAACGGCATATACTCCCGCACAAACTCATGCACTCCAACCGTCGCCAATCGATAGCTCCAGTTCAGCACCTCGTTGAGCGCAATCACCCCCGCAAACGCGCAGCAAATTGCCTGAGTCGTCCTCTCCGAATCCAGCCGCCTGACAACAAGCGTCAAAACAATCGGCACAACGAGAATCACGCCCATCGCAACGACATGGGCAAAACCAAAAAACTCGAACTCGCTTAAAGGCATCATTTCTCCATGCGATAACAAACAAAACCAACGGCAAAACCGTCTGGATCGCGGCTCAACATCATGCCGCGATGACAACCCTTAAAACAACGGGACGGCACAGGGGCCGTCCCCTACAACACCTCAACGCTATGACACACTTTTCTTCAAAATATGAAAAAAATCAACCATCATTAAAACTTTTCACACAAACCAAACGTCTTGAAAAGTGAACATCACACAAAACGTCAAACCAGGTCCACTGTATGAACGATGCGGAATTGATTGCCCAGTTCCGAGCCGGGCAAATCGCGGCCTTTAACACCCTGGTCAAACGCTGGGAATGCCCGATCTACAACTTTGTCCTGCGCTATGTGGGCAATCGAGACGACGCGCGCGACCTGTGTCAACAAACCTTTATCCGCGCGTACAAAAACATGCGGCGTCTGCGCGACCCCGACAAATTCACCTCGTGGATCTATCAAATCGCGCTCAACGCCTGCCGAGACGCTGGCCGCCGTCGCAGCCTCATCTCCCTCGATACACTCGACACCCCCATAGCAGACACAACAACGCCTCCAGACGCGATAGTTCACGAACAAAGCGTTCGGGACCTCCTCAACCGCGCACTGCAAAACTTGCCCGAAGAACAGCGCGTCGTCATCATCATGAAAGAATATCAGGGACTAAAATTCACCGAAATTGCCGAAACACTCAAAGTGCCTATCAACACCGTCAAATCCAGAATGTATTACGGCCTCTCTGCCCTCAAAAAAATCTTTGACCGCTGGCACATCAGCGAGGACATGGTGCGTTATGAACTGTGACATCACCCGCGAACAACTCATCGACTACCTCTACGACGAAGACATCCGTCCAGAAGCACGTGAACGCCTCAAAGCACACATCGAAACCTGCCCATCATGCAGCCAAACCCTTGAAGAACTGGGCAGCACATCCCGCATCCTCAATGCCTGGGGCGACGAAAAACCCGACATGGACCTCGTCTTCGTACAGGATCGCCAACCCTTCTGGCAAAACCTGCTCCCCACACGATACCCCAAAACCTGGGCAACTGTAGGCGTAGCCATCGCCGCAATCCTCATCTTCACCTTTCTCAACATCGAATTTGCCATACAAGACGGCGCATTCCACACCACTATTGGCCCGCGATCCAGCGATTCGCCTGAACGAGTTGCCATCGCCGACACCTCTGAAGTCTCCACATTAGACACCCCTATCACGCGCAGTGAATTTATCACCCACCAACAAAATCTGATCGACTACACCCATCGCCTCGTCCAGGAATCGCAAAACCAGCAGCGCGATGAAATCAACAACACATTCATCCGCCTCGTAAGCGAACTCGAAACCCAGCGCCAACAGGACCTCCTGCACATTGACCACGTCCTGACACAGATGGACTCTGTTAAAAACATCCTTCTCGAAACCCAACACCAACAGGACCTCTTGCGTATTGACCGCGGGCTACAGACCCTCTACAACACCTATGAAACCCGATATGACCATATACTGACACAGATGGACTCTGTTAAAAACATCCTTTATGATAACGCAGTTGAAGTTTACAGCGTACCTGTAGGAAACGAACCATACCGCACGATACCCACAAGAGGAAAAACCCCATGAAGCGCGAAATCGGAAAACTCACAGTAATGATGACAGTACCGATCCTACTATCCCTCGTCTGGAATATTCACGCAACTGACAAAGCGGAGGACAAAAGCAACAACAGGCCAGCACCATCGCACATCCGGGTAAAAACTGTACAACTTGATACAATATCAATATCGGTGCCCCATACGATACATCCCGATTCCTTACGCAAGGCAATCGCCGATTCCATACGCAGGAGAGTGCGTATCTCTATCTCAGAACGCTATCAATCACACGACAAACCCAACACCCGCGACCTGCTTCTCCGCCCGGCTGACAAAGCCATCTACACCACAAGTGACCTGCTTTTAAGATCCAATGACAACATCAATTCTATATTTATCTCACTTCATGCCGCGCGAGTACAACGTCAGCATTGAGTTCTTGGTTGTGAATGATACCAGTGATTGACACAGCTTCCCCATAGCCTTTGTAAAAGAGTAGAAGTATCTATTGGAGCAGATACACCCACCAATTTCACAAATAGGAAAATACCATGTCTAAACACATGATTTTCATTGCCCTGGTGCTGTTGCTTTATCCATTGTCTCTGTTATCTGCATCTTCTCCGGAAGGTGATGTGGACATTCCGGACAAGAATCTTCGTGCCGTGATCGCAGACAGCTTGGGCAAGACGCCTGACGAGGCGATCACGGCCGATAAAATGGCAACTTTAACCCGTCTTAAAGCACCAAATAGGGGCATTCGTGATTTGACAGGGCTGGAGTTTGCAACCAGCCTGAGATCTCTGAATCTGGGTAATGAGAAGGTCAATGGTAAATACGTCAACAGCAATGAAATCTCAGACCTCTCGCCCCTGTCTGACTTGACCAGCCTGAGAATACTGGATCTTTCCGACAATAGCCTCTCAGATATATCCCCACTGTCTGGCTTGACCATCAATCTGACATTCCTGAATCTTTCCAAAAACAGTATCTCAGATGTATCCCCACTGTCTAACTTGACCCACCTGGGATCGCTGTTTCTTTCCAACAATAGCCTCTCAGATATATCCCCACTGTCTAACTTGACCGGCCTGAGATTGCTGAGTCTTTCCGACAATAGCATCTCAGATATATCCCCACTGTTCAGCTTGATTAGATTGGAAAGGCTGTTTCTTTCCAACAATGGCCTCTCAGATATATCCCCAATTTCTGACTTGACCAATCTGACATTGCTGAATCTTAGTGACAACGCCATTTCCGACATGTCTCCACTGTCTGGTTTGAACCGCCTGAAATACCTGTATCTTCGTCGCAACAGCATCTCGGACCTTGCTCCATTGGTGGCAAACAAAGGATTGCGCGATAAAGATGCGGTTGATGTACAAAACAACCCGCTGAGTGCCACATCGCTCAACACGCACATTCCAGCTCTTCAGAGCAGAGGGATTAAAGTAAGGTTTAGCACATCAATTTGAAGAAAGGGGAACAACACACAGAACCCCCAATTAGGAGAACACCATGTGGAAACGTAAGACGATTTTTCCTATTATTGCCCTCGCGCTGTTGATTCAGCCGCTGCCTCTGTTATCTGTGCCTTCTCCGGACTTTGATGGGGATGGCACCGTGGGATTTCCAGACTTTTTGGCCTTTGTGGAACACTTCGGAACAAGTCGTGGCGATGGAAAGTACGAAGCAAAGTACGATTTGGATGGAAATGGCACCGTGGAATTTTCCGATTTTCTGGCCTTTGTCAATGATTTCGGCAAAGACGTACCGCCCTCTGATGGCGACTCAACGCCAGTTGTCATTCCGGACGCGAATCTACGTGCTGTAATCGCAGATAGCCTGGGCAAAGCGAGTGGCGAAGCGATCATCGCCGTTGATATGGCAACCCTGACCCGTCTTGAAGTGCCGAATAAGGAAATTCACGATTTGACAGGGCTGGAATTTGCAACCAATCTAACATGGCTGGATTTGGGTTCAGAATTCGTAAGTGGCAGTGGCGGTGGGTACATCAACAACAACAACATATCAGACTTCTCTCCCTTGTCGAGTTTGACCAGTTTAGAAAGGCTGTATCTTGACAACACCGACATCCCGGATATATCGGTGTTGTCGGGATTGCCCAATCTGACCCTTTTGGATCTAAGCTACAACAGTATCTTAGACTACTCTCCCCTATCCAAATTGACCAGTTTAGAAGGGCTATCGCTTAGGCGTATCTACCTCGCGGATATATCGGATCTCATATCGGTGTTGTCGGGATTGCCCAATCTGACCCTTTTGGATCTAAACAGCAACGACACCATATCAGACTTCTCCCCTCTATCGAGTTTGCCCACTCTGACACGGCTTAGCCTTATTAGTAGCTCAATTTCAGATGTGTCCTGGATATCGACTTTGACCAATCTGGAATGGCTGACTCTTAGCTACAACGACATTTCGGACATTACCCCGCTATCTAACTTGACGAATTTAGAAACGGTGTGGCTTGGCAACAACAACATCTCGGACATCTCGGCGGTGGCAAACATGACCAATCTGGAATGGCTAAGGCTTGAACGCAACTCAATTTCGGATATATCTGCACTGTCTGATTTGACCAATCTGAGAAGTCTATGGCTTAGCGGAAATTCAATTTCCGATATATCTGCGCTGTCTGGCCTGACCAGTCTAACAAGCCTGTATAGCTACAACTGTTTAATCTCGGACATTACCCCACTGTCTAACTTGACCCGTCTGGAAAGGTTATCCCTTAACAACTACAACATCCAGGGTCTTAGCTACAACAACATCTCGGATATTACCCCGCTGTCTAACTTGACGAATCTAAGAATGCTAAGTCTTCGCATCAACAGCATATCAGACCTTGCCCCACTGGTGGCAAACACGGGATTAGGCGACGGAGATCAGGTGGACATGCGGAGTAACCCGTTGAGTGCGACATCGCTCAACACACACATTCCCGCCCTTCAGGACAGAGGGGTTGCGGTTCGATTTGGCTCATCAAAGCCCGCGGTTCAGAAAAACGAGGACCTGCGGGATATACTCGGCGCGGTTATGAAACCGTTTGGGGATGAGGAATGGAAGGCAGAGGAATACATTTACAATCGGGGCAATGTTGATCGGTTAGAAAGGCGATGAAAGGTGCAAAATCGGGAGAACATCATGGAAATTGGATTGCGGTTCTGCATGGTCGTCTGCTGTGCCTCTTGCATTGCACTGCCTCTTCTTGCAGAAGAAGATGAAGCACCTCAACAAGACACAACCTACCGAAATACAATGTTTGCCCTGAGCCAGCGCCAGATTCAAGCGGGTGAAATCAACGAGGCCATGGCGACCCTGAAACGCATTTTAGAACTTTTCCCAGAAGACGCCCATGTGTATTCCCAACTAGGTTATATCTATCTTAAACGGAAAGAATACAAAGAAGCTATAGATGCCTTCAAAACAGCCAAAAAATTCGACAAAAGCCTTGTCGAAGCCTATGTTGGACTTGGTCTTACATATTCCGAAGAGCCCACGCAAGGATTGCAATCTGATGACAATTTCTACAGAGCCATTCGCGAAGCCAAGCGCGCGACCAAACTCGATCCCAACTACGGTCCGGCCTATCGCTTGCTCGGCGAAGTCTATGAGCGATTTCGAGAAAACTATATTAAGTCTATGCAATATTATCAGAAATACGTCGAACTCGAACCCGATAATCCCGAGGGCCTTTATTCTTACGGCTTAGCCTGTGTACAGGCCAAAGAGTTTGACAAAATTCTCGAACATATTGCTCCCTATCTCACGGCACATCCCGACGTCGTTCCACTCTTGCCCATTGTTGCACAGGGTCATTTTTACAACGACGAGGCGCAAAAAGCTC
>JAPPAB010000023.1 GCA_026705765.1 Gemmatimonadota bacterium | reverse complement strand
CGTGGGATCTTTCGCCTGATGGCGAATTGCTTGCTGTAACACTCAGCCAGGGGAAGCGTCGCGTGACAGACGATACCACTTATGGTGAGAACGGCGCGTATATTGTCCTTATCGACGTTGAAACGGGTGAGTCCATAGAGCCGTTTTCCGATCTACAAATGAGCTGGGCAGGTCGCTGGTCTCCAGACGGACAAACGCTTGCCGCTTATGTCGTTACACAAGACGCTCAGGCCTGTGTTGGATTTTGGAACAGACAGACGCGCGAAGTATTCCTTGTATCCAACGCTGTGATCGGCTGGGGATTTAACTTCGACGTTCCTCAATGGACTCCTGACGGTCACCGCATTATCGTGCGGTTGATCCCGAGCGCCCGTGTCTCTACAAAATCTCCTGACATCATTGTAAGGTCATACACTCCGGGACAGTCAGCCTCAGATCAGCATAGCCCATTCCTTGAACAGCCCGGTATTGATAACTGCGTCGGCGTTGTGGAGATAAGCTCAGGCATTGTTACGGAGTATGCGCCCAGTCTCACGCCAGGTATCCCGCGTATGGCTCCCGATGGGCAAGCTGTCGCACTTTTTAATAAAATTGCATCTCCGGTGGATCGTCCTCACACTATTGCCGATGTGAATATTGTCCCACTTGACGGTCGCGAGCCTTATGCAGTCGCTCGGGAAGTACCTGTCAACAGTTATACCTGTCATTTATCGTGGTCGCCCACTTGCCAGACAATTTGCTATATCACCAGTGGGAAGGGAGAACCTCAACATCTCTACTTCGCACCGACGGATGGATCTACTGAGCCTAAAATGGTGACAGAATTCACTTCGTCCTTGGGTGAATTTCAAATACCCTGGTGGACCGAGGATGGTATGCGCCTTATTTGGCTCCAAAAAGGATGTTTGTATCATCTTTCTATTGAGGGCGGTAAGAAGCGTCGGCTGTTGAAGGATTCAACTCAGATGAGGATAAATGTGATTGCACAACGGCACGGTGATGCAGTTCTCCGTACTGATGATCAGGGCAATATTCTTGCTCACGCAATTGACAAACGCGATAACTCGAAATATATCGTCCGCATCCACTCTGTTTCCGGCGAGACGACTACGGTTTGTCCCGCACCACTTTCAAGTCCCGATAATTTCACCCTAATAGCATCTAAGCGTTTCGTTTTTGCTCGCGGCAGAGAAGCGGTACATGCGTACCCTCTCGACAGTGGGGAGGCAACGACACTACTTAAGACCAATCCCTGGCGACGGGATGTGGAACAACCGGTGCGCAAAGTCATAGAGTTTAAGGACGCGAATGGTCGTGTACAGAAGGCGGCTCTTTTTTTTCCCAAAGACACTCAGGCGGGAGACCGGTTACCTATGGTTGTTACCATCTATCCTGGGAGTAATTTTTCAAGGCGTAATAGGTATAACTCGGAAGCGCGGTTACTCACCAGCGTCGGTTATGCTGCACTCTATCCAGATTCGATTATGGAGGACAATAATCCAATTGAGCAGATTGTGGGCGTAACACTGCCCGCTGTTAATCGTGTCATAGAAATGGGTTTTGCCGACAAAAATCGAATTGGCGTTTGGGGTCACAGCTATGGTGCTTATGGTGTGATGGCATTGGTTACACAAACACGGGCTTTTCGTGCCGCGGTTGCCAATGCGCCGTTCGGAATCAATATGACCAGTACCTATCTTATAGATGTAGCAAGAATAGGGTGGTGCGAAGGGAAGCAAGCGCGAAATGGTGGTAGTCTCTGGGAGAAACGAGATGCCTATATTGAGAACTCGCCGCTCTTTGCTTTCGACCAGGTCGAAGCACCAGTGTTGGTTATATGCGGAACCCAGGATGTGCCAGGATCGGTGAATGTACGGGAGACATTCCTCGGTCTCAGGCGACTTGGCAAACGAGTGGATATGCGAGAATATCAACGTGAGGGCCATATTACGGCTAATTGGTCGGCTGAGAATATCAGGGATTATTACAAGAGCGTGTTCAACTGGTTCAATCAATATCTCAAGGGGTGATATGAGGTTAAGTCTTGATCTCAAAGTTGGGGTCGCAAACGGGATTCTCATACCGATTGATCTTCATTCTCTTGAAGACTTGGAAAATGAGGATCTCAAAAATTCTATTGCGAACTCTGAAAAATGATTGAATAGTGGTTATGTAATGCTCAGGAGTGAAAATACAGTATTGAACTCTCTGGAGACAGGGCGGTGAACCTTAATTAGGAGGCGGAATATGATTAAGCGACTTTTATTTGGTGGATCGGTTATTGAGTCGATCCCGGCAAATGTCGGGTTGGCGATTCTCAGGGTGTTTGTAGGGTTGAGTATGGCATTGGGACATGGATTGGGGAAGATCCCCCCTTCCGAGCGGTTTGTGGCCATTATAGAAAATTTGGGGTTTCCCCTGCCCGAGTTTTTTGCCTGGATGGCAGCCTTTTCGGAGTTTGGCGGCGGGCTATTGTTGGCACTGGGATTACTCACGCGCCCAGGGGCGTTTTTGATATGCTCTACCATGCTGGTGGCCGGGTTCTTACAACACGCAGCGGATCCATTCAGCACGAAGGAGATGGCATTTCTGTACCTGGTTATTACAGGGATGTTTGTGGTTATCGGTTCAGGAAAATACGGGATAGATGCTCTGATACGAGAGCGGGACTCACATTTATAGCACTTCCTGAAATAATAAAGCCTCTTTGGTCTTTCCCGGTTGGGAAATTAGACAGACCACTGCCGCTTGAGCAATGGTCTATTTCCACTTCTGCGATATGGAAACCATTTTGCCGCTAAGATTGTCACAAGATTAGTAGAATTTCTGTGGTAAAACGCTATCTATCGGAGAAAGGGCGTCATTTCATGCAATCCCATTTGGCTTTTCTTCACACTTCACCAGTGCATATCGATACTTTCAATCGGCTTATAGAGGAAGCTTCTTTAGAATTACCCGTTAGACATATTGTAGAAGAGCAATTTCTGACAGAGGCCCGTGACAAAGGAATCACTCAAAATCTGGATGAACGTATTCGAGATTGTATCCTCTCCGCGATAAAAAAAGGCGCAACTGTGATACTCTGCACATGTTCTACAATTGGAGCAAGTGCGGAAAAAGTAAATAATCTAACCGATAGTGTCATTGTTCGAATCGATAGACCCATGGCGGAGAAAGCAGTCGAAATAGGTTCTCGAATTATTGTTGCTGCCGCACTTGAGAGTACAATTGCTCCAACTCGTGACCTTATTCTTGAAACCGCAAAAGTGCGTCAAAAGCGCGTTGAACTTATTGAGGCTTTTTGTGATAATGCCTGGAGCAGATTTGAGGGGGGAGACCACAAAGGATATTTTATTGAAATAGCCCGGAATATAAAAAACAAAGCATCTGAAGGAGATGTTATTGTGTTGGCACAGGCCTCTATGGCGGGAGCCGCAAATTTGTGCCCGGAAATTTCAGTTCCAATTCTTAGTAGTCCTGAAATAGGCTTAATGTATGCAGCCAATGTTTGGAAACAAGTTGGAGACTGAAAATTGAATCCCTATTTGTAGAGTGATGCCTTCACTATTTCGAGGCTATCCCAAGAGTTTAGTCTATGTTTGTTGTTGTGATCATTTCAGCCAATATTGAATGGGATGCTATCGGGAGAATTTTTCCCGATGCTGACCTAAAAGTATCTCCTTATGGACAATGGTTTGAGACGCACCTTGACATTAAAGGTGGGCAACAGTCAGTCATATTTTTTCACGGAGGATGGGGTAAGATTTCGGCATCATCATCAGCACAATATGCTATTGATCGATGGTCTCCAAATCTCGTGGTGAATTTGGGGACTTGCGGTGGATTTGAAAGCGGGGTTGAGAAGGATACGATTGTGCTGGTTGAGCGTACGGTTGTCTATGATATTGTGGAGCGGATGTTGAATGCCGAGGAAGCGATCAGAGATTATACAACTGAGATTGATCTTTCGTGGTTAAGTGAACCATATCCCCATCCCGTGTTGAGAACTGTTTTGGTATCAGCAGACCGCGACCTGGTGGCAGAAGATATTTCAGTTTTGAAGTCCAAATATGGTGCAGTAGCAGGGGATTGGGAGTCGGGCGCAATTGCCTGGGTAGCAAACCGAAATAAGGTCAGATGTCTCATTTTACGCGGGGTTACAGATTTGGTGGGGGCTGAAGGCGGCGAAGCTTATGAAGGCAATGTGCAGATTTATGTAGAAAATACAGAGAGGATAATGAATGATCTGGTTTTGCATCTTCCCAACTGGATTGAGCAGGCGATATGAATAGTAAAAGTTCACATAAAGGACGTTATTTTTAATGGCAAGGAAGAGACTTTGCATAATCGGTTTCGGAAGAATGGGAAAGCAGGCAGTAAATGCGTTCGCGGATCAATTTCAGGTCGAGGTTATTTCCAGGCGTGATATAAGCTCTGAGTTGGTTGATGTTAGAGCGCGACAGTCAAGCAACAATACTAAAAGTCTTTCCGAGGCAGATGTTATTTTTCTGGCTATTCCCGTCTGGGCACTTGGCAAATGGGTTCCGAAGATCAATGAGCATGCCAAATCTGATTGCGTTGTGATTGATTGTTGTACAGCACGACTTGCTGTAGATAAGGAACTATCGCTGTTGAATCGAGAGAGGTTTGGACTATCGCATCTTGGTCCGGGCAATATACCCTTGTTTGGAAAAGCGGACCCCGAGATAGCAGCATGTTTGAAGCGAATGGGTTGTAAGCTGATTCCCAGGACTGCAGAAGATGAAGATCGCAGTACAGGTCCAGGAATGGCGCATTTCATTGGGATGGCTCTTGAACTCTATCTACCGGAGGAAGAGCGAGAGAAGTTGCCATCTGGAGCAGGCAGGTTTCTCCTGCAATTGATTGAACACCTGAAAACGAACTCGCCTTCCACATACAGAGAGACGCAATTGCTGAATCCGTTTATGGCAGATGCCCGCAAAAAGGTAATAAAGGCTCTTGTTCAATTCGATGAGGCGCTCAATAGAGGAGAATTTAACTTCCAGGCCCATCCGCGCGATAAGTGGAGAGATTGACATACTCCCAAAGCTGAAGCATTGGGATTCTTGTTGCTTCAGCAGGGATTGTGGTATCAACGGCAGTAGCCACCCCGCATCAAGTGCGGGGCTGGTCTTACGCTGCCTCCGCCAGAGGTGGACGCCCCCACCTGTGAATGTTTATCGCTGCGTTGAGGTCTCTATCTATTTCAAGACCACATTCGCAACAATGAAATGTTCTTTCTCGCAATTCAAGATTTTCTTTGACAGTGCCACATGCGGAGCAAGTCTTAGACGTGGGTAGCCACTGGTCAATTTGCCGAACTGTTTTGCCTGTCTTTTGTGCGACATGCTTGAGAATAGCCAAGAAGTCCGAGAATCCCAGGTCGTTAATCTTTCTGCCCCACAACTGTTGCATGGCTTTGATGTTCAGCGTTTCAAAGCACATTACATCATAGTCTTTGCACAGTTGATGGGCAAGTTGCCAGTGATAGTCCCTGCGCTGATTCGCTACGCGCCGATGCACTCTGGCAAGGTTCACTCTTGCTCTATGACGGTTGTTGCTACTCTTCTGCTTACGTGACAGATTGCGGTTGGCTTTTTTGGCCTGTCTGGCGTTGCGAGAAAAGAACAAAGGCGATTGTGTTCGTGTGGCGTCTGAGGCCGTCAGGTAGGTTTTCAAGCCGAAGTCAAAGCCTGCGGTTTTACCGTTCTTGACACTGAATGACTTGATACCTTCAGCCTTTGCAACAACACATAGCCACAAGTCGCCTACACGGTCACGCTTGATTGTGACCGTCTTGATACTTTCTACATCGAAGTTTCTGCTTTTGTGATAGCGAAATATACGCTTGCCGATACGCACTTTGTTACGCTCAAGGAATTTGTATCCTGCTTGCGTCAGGGTATAGGACTGATACCGAAAGCGTGATCTGAAAGTGGGCGGTCGCTTGTTGTCTCTGGCAAAGAACTTCTGGTAGCCAAAATCTATGCGAAATACCACATCTTGCAATGCCTGAGACGGTAGCGCACTCCAATGACCAAACCGCTCAGTTTTTTTCAGTTTTGTCAGATGCTTCTTCAGTGCATACTTGTTCGGATACTTATTGAAACGCTGATAGTATCTCTTGTGCAAAGCTATGAAGTGGTTATACACGCCCGCAAAAGCGTCTATCTCATAGTGCAGATACCGATTTCGGGCACACGCCGAATACAGCTTGAATTTGTAAGTTATATAGTCCACTATACGCCCTTTTGATTTTCGACGTAGCGTTTCAGAACTCCAAGCGTCACTTCGCCAGCGGTTGCTACAAACTTACTCCGCGTCCACAAAGACGGCAATCTGCTTTTAAGTTCTGGATATTCAGACCGCAGAATATGAGCCGTATAGCCTTTGAGCCTGCCTACAACACTACTCACTGGCTTTGACGGCGTAACAGAAAGAAGCAAATGAACATGATCAGACAAGATTTCACAACCTTGCACTTCATAGCCATATTCGCACTGCTTCTCAAGCAATAAGTCTTTCAGTCGGGTTTGCATGTCAACAGACAGCACTTGGCGTCGATATTTGGTACACCAGACAACATGATAATGGCAACTGAAAACTGCACTGTGCGAGGTGTGATATTTCATGTCAGGACTTTTCAACTTCACGATCAACCCCTTGTGTTAGATTGTATAGGTTAAATCTAACAAATACATAGCATATTGTCATGTAGAATTATTCGAATAGTCTGGTTGATTCACCACCCATATCGCATATTCGCGATATGCCCCAGGCTAAAGCACCGCCCCATAAATTTTAGCGCGTTACGTCCCAAGCGTGAAGGACTTGGGGATTACGCGCATTTCAGCTAAATCGCATGCAGATGTACGAATCAGTCATTCGGAATGCGCTAACTGAGCCTGTCAAATCCATTATTCAGTTGGATGAAGGCTGGACGAATGTGGTTTTGGAAGTAAACGCGAAGTGGATATTCCGATTCGTTCGGGATCTATCAAATACTCAGCTTGCTGTTGAACAGGTTTTTCTACCCCTTTTCCAGAAAGACTCACCTTTACAGATCCCGGAAATACAGTACTCGGGTAACAACTACATAGCCTACAAAAAGATAGAGGGTGCCAAGTTTTCTGAGACGATATTTCAGAATCTCGGTCAGAGGGAGAGAAAGACTACGGCAGAAGCTTTGGGCAATTTTCTGTCTTGTCTTCACGCTGTTGTATTCGAACACCAGCATATCAAGGCTGCTCCATTTGGGGGCAATGATTTCTGGGGAGAATTGTGGCCTACCGTGTCTCCGCGCCTGCAAAGTCATACTCGGAAGAAAGCCGAAGACTACTTCCAACAAGCAATACCGAAAGTCACGTCTGCCACCTATCAGAACGTCATTGCCCATTCGGATTTTGGTACCAACAATGTCCTGATTGATGCGGCACACTCGAAGATTGTTGGGGTGATTGATTTCGGCGATATAAGTATCAGCGATCCGGCTGCTGATTTCGCAACGTTTTACCGCAGGTTCGGGAAGCAGTTTGCCGAGGATATGGTTGAACACTACCAATTGCCGTTGGGGGAGGACTTCTGGACGCGGGTGGATTATGAGTCAAAGCGAAAGCTCTTTTTTGTTGTTTTTTTTGCTCTGAATTACGGCTTTGAGCAGTACGTACCTGGTGTTGTCAGAGCTATTGAATCCCAATTTGTAGATTGATGCCTTCACTATTTCGAGACTATTCCAAAAGTTCAGTCAAAGGGTGTGGAAAATGAAGGTTGGTGATCTGAACAAGATCAAGTGTATTGTTTTTGATTTTGGTTTTACGTTGTCATCGGATCTCTATTTCAAAGTATCCCCACCTGAATGTCCTGAGTGGCATGACATTATTCAAGAGCATGTGTTCGCCAATCGGCATATCTGCAGGATGTGGATGACGAATGCCCTGGGTCTCAGAGATATTGCGGCCATTGTCTCCGATCATGCGAATATGGATATTTCTGCGGTTTTGAAAACTATGGCGTTGGGATGCAGGGATCTTGACTTCAACGAGGCAGTTTTGAATTTCGCACTGGCGCAGAGAAGTCAAGGGAGACGAACTGCGATTGTAACTGCCAATATGGATGTTTTCTCAGATGTCGTTGTTCCAGCGCATAGATTGGATGAGAAATTTGATGTGATTATCAATTCTTCCGATTACGGAGAAATCGACAAGCGCGCACTCTGGCCCATTGCATTTGAAGCTCTGGGGGATGATATTCACTATGGAAATAGTCTTTTGATTGAAGATGGCAGCAAGGAGCCAGAGTTGTTCAGAGGTTGTGGTGGTTTTGCCTATGAGTACACCAATGACGAGAGTTTTCTTAAATGGTTGGAAGAGGATGTGCGCTAGAATCCTCGTGCAGGTTGTAAGTCTAACCGCTCATGATTACCGGAGACAGTGAAATGGAAAATTACCGTCGTGCTAAGAAGCAGATTGAGGTATCTGTAGGAGAATCTGTCCGTATTATCCGAGAGCTTCAGGAACTTAGTCAAAATGAACTCGCCAGGCGCACGGGCATTCCCCAATCAACTATTTCGGCCATTGAAAATAACCGCATCCAGCTTGGGATTGAACGCGCCAAGGTGCTCGCTCGAGCGTTGCAATGTCATCCGGCTGTTCTCGTTTTCCCCGGTTGGGAAATTAGACAGACCACTGCCGCTTGAGCAACAGTCTATTTTCACTTTTGCAATATAGAAACCATTTTGCCGATAAAAGTGTCACAAGATTAGTAGAATTTCTGTGGTAAAACGCTATCTATCACATACGGACTGGAAGTCTTTCCAAACCATTAAAATGCTGTCGGAACTTATTAAAACAGACCGATTGATACTCAGAGTGTTTAGCCTTGTGGATGTTGAAGATATTTTGTTATACGCATCTGATCCGGAATGGGCGCGCTTTCTTCCGGTTCCCCAACCCTACACGAGAGCAGATGCCGAAAAATTTGTGGCAGGTCAGGTGTTGCAGGATCGCAAAACACGCGTGTCCTGGGCGATTGAACACGCTGGCTCTGTTATTGGTGGGATTAATATTGGATTTGATTTTGATAATCGCGTTGGCGAAATGGGCTATAGCATTGCCCGACGCTTTTGGGGAAAAGGATTGACTACGGAAGCTGTGGGTGCTGTTATCGACGAGGCGTTTTCAGCTTATCCAGATTTGAATCGCATTCGCGCTACAGCCGATGAGAGAAATGTGGGTTCTCTCCGGGTAATGGAGAAGCTGGGGATGGTCCGTGAAGGTGTCCTGCGCCAGGATATCTATCTGAGAGGCGAATTTAAAGACATGGTGTGGTGTGGTTTATTGCGCGATGAATGGGAGGCGCGAAAAAATAGGTGAACTTATGCGAATCAGTTTAAAGAAAGCATCTATTAGAGATGCCGAAGCTATTCACGGACTTCAGATTGCGTCATTTCTGCCACTGCTTCGCAAGTATCGGGATTACGAGACTAATCCAGCCACTGAAGATGTTGAACGGATTATCGACAGATTAAAGCAGCCCCATACCACTTATTACTTCATTATGCTTGACGGCGTGCGAATCGGAGCGATCAGAATTATCTACGATGACGAGGTGAGACGGGCGAGGATTAGTCCCATGTTTATCGTCCCAGAGCATCAGGGGAAGGGATATGGTCAAGATACCATCGGGCTCGTTGAGGGTGTTGTTGATGCGGAGCGCTGGGAGCTTGAGACGATTTTACAAGAGGAAGGTAACTGTTATTTTTATGAGAAAATGGGCTATAGGAGAACTGGCGTTACGCGAGAGCTCAATGATAGGATGACGATTGTTTCTTATGAGAAATTATGATGAGTGATACTGTTGCCGCATTTGAGATGCCGACGTGGGATCCCTGTCCATTTTGTGAAATAGTTGCTGGACGCGGTGAAATGAGGCATGTTATCCATTCGACTGAGAAGACGCTTGCGTTGCTCAATCCCAGGCAGTTTGAAATCGGACAGCTTCTCGTTGTACCTCGCCGTCATGCGCCGACGATATTGGATCTGACGGATGATGAGGCTGATGAAATTGTGAAGACGGTCCGGATAGCGGCGGCGGCACTTGTTAAAACTTTCAATCCAGATGGGATTACGGTTTATCAGAATAACGGCGTGGCCAGCTTGCAGGAGGTGCCGCATTTTCACATGCACGTTGTACCTCGACGGAAGTCGAGCACATGGGGGAGTGGACCACCGCATATCGCCGCCTTACAGCCAAAAGATGGGAGTTTGAAGCAGAAGGTGACTGTGTCATGGGAACGGGCGGAAGAGATTGCGTCTATTATAAGGCCGAATTTTAAGGCGATTTAGATGGGATATCCCAAAGTGCATCCACGCGGATGGATGCATGAGAGTTAAAATAACACCAACACTTACTTAAACACTACTATGTACGATCTCATAAAAGAACACGCGTTTGAGCGGGGGATACTCGTCGGGCTTGCGTTGCCCGGCGTTTCAGTGGCCGAGGCACAGGACACGCTTGACGAGCTCGGGCTTTTGGCGGATACGGCGGGTGTTGATGTTGCCGTGCAGGTGCTTCAGGAACGCGGGCGCAGAGATCCCGCATATCTCATCGGTCGCGGCAAGGCCGAAGAACTCGTCGAACAGGTCGCAGAATACAATGCCCAGGTCGTTATTTTTGACGAGGACCTTTCGCCGGCACAAACCCGCAATCTCGAAACCCTGCTTGAAGTTAAAATTATCGATCGCAGCCGACTCATTCTCGATATCTTTGCCAGTCGCGCTAAGACCAGAGAGGCACAAACTCAGGTCGAGTTGGCTCAACTTATCTATATGTTGCCCCGGTTGACCCGTCAATGGACCCATCTTTCGCGGCAAGCTGGCGGTACTGGTGGCTCTGGCGGTGTGGGTACGCGCGGTCCGGGTGAAACGCAGCTCGAGGTGGATCGCCGCGCGACCAATCGCCGCATTACGATTCTCAAACAGGCACTGGACCGCATTGCCAGACAACGCGAGATTGCCCGCAAACAACGCACCGATATTTTTCGCGCAGCACTTGTCGGTTATACCAATGCGGGCAAATCTACCCTTATGCGTGCTCTTTCTGGCGCTGATGTGTTGATTGAAGATCGACTTTTTGCCACGCTTGATTCCACCACACGGCGCATCTCCCTCGGTTATAACCGCGATATTCTTTTGTCCGATACCGTTGGGTTTATCAAAAAGCTGCCCCACCATTTGATCGCTTCTTTTCAAAGTACCCTTGAAGAGGCAATCGAAGCCGATCTTTTGCTCCATGTGGTTGACGTCAGTCATCCTGCTTGTGAAGAGCATATCGCTACGGTAATTGAGGTGCTTGGGGAACTCGATGTGGCCGATAGGCCGACTATGATGGTGTTTAACAAAAATGATCTGTTAGACGATCAGGCTCGACGCGAGTATCTAAAAGCCACATATCCCGACGCGGTCTGGCTTTCTGCTGAGACGGGCGATGGACTCAAAGACCTGCGATGGGCGATCTACAATCACCTTGAGGGCGATCGTTTGACGCTCGTGGTTCAGATTCCGCAACGCGAGGGCAAACTCCTGTCAGAACTCTACCGAATTGGCGAAGTTTTGCACACGGACTACAAGGGCAATGATGTTTTAATGGAGGTGAAACTCAGCCAGCACAATGCACGGCGTCTTTTGCCCAATGGTCGCTATCAAATCATGTGCTGAATGCATTTCCGTATCAGCGGGTCAGCTCTTCGGGTAGGCAACAAAAAAACGCGCGTTATATAAACGCGCGTTTTGTGTCTATCGCTGTGTCGATCAATCTGCTACCTGCTCAACATCTTTCTGCGTTTCCATATCCGTATCTTCTCGTTCTTCTATTTCTGCATCTTCCTGCGTTTCTGTATCCACATCTGCTTGCGTTTCTATATCCACGGCATTGGGGGCTACAGCGCAGGTCCCGCGCAATACAGCACCTTTTTCGACTATCAACACCTGAGTTGTAATGTCGCCATCAACCTCAGCGCTGGGGCCAAGCCTTACGGAGTGGGAGGCATCTAGAGGTCCTTTGACACATCCGTCAATAACTGCGTCTTTTACGTGGATCAAATCGGCATCTACCTCGCCCTGAGTACTGACGATCAGTGAACCAGAAGACGTGATTTTTCCGCGAAAAGTCCCATCTACGCGAATGCTATCGGCGATCTGAAAATGCCCTTCCACAACCGATCTTTCACCTACAATTGTATTGATGGCTTCTACGTGATTATGTTTGTTAAGCTTCGCTAATTTCGAGGTAAGAAATCGTGCGGATTGCATGCCCGTCCCCCTTCGATAACTTCGTAGTGTAAATGAGGTTCACGGCTTTGCGTTGAGGTGCCTACCAGAGCGATGTATTGCCCTTGCCTGACATAGTCTCCTTCTTTGACCAGCAGTGCGCGGTTGTGACCATACCGCGTCGTATACATGCCACCGTGATCAATAACCACCAGATGCCCCAACTCGGGATCGAAATCTGCAAATGTCACCTGTCCATTGGCTGTGGCCTGCACGGGTGTCCCCGCACTGGCGGCGATATCAATCCCCGAATGGCATTTTATCAATACGCCCGTCGGAGATACCCCGTTGATACAGTTGTCTCCCGCTTCAAATGCACGTGCTACCCATCCAAGAGAAGGGGGCACAGGCCAGATTGCGGGAATCCAGTGCATTTCCAGACCAACGCGCGGCTTGTTTTGCACCAATAGGGTTGCTATTTCATAGTATCCTTCAACGTACTGCGCTTCATCGGGTATTGGCGGCAATCCCATGTGACCTGCCAATATGGAACGCAATTTTTGCTCTCCGACCTGCATGCGCGTTACCACTTGCGCCAGTTCATCCACGCGGGCAACATCGGCGTGCAGGTGCTCATTTTCCTGTTCCAGTATTTGCGCGGTGTGTTTCCAATGCGTGGCTCGCCAGAAAAAAAATAGACCGATAAATACCATCAACAGCCCAAAGGCCAATCCTGAGCCTATCCCCAATAGCATGCGATGACCGAGTTTAAACTTCAGGGTCCGTGAACCATCGTCTGGAATGACCAGCACTGAAAAATTTTTGCGTTGCCAGTTCAACACGCCTCCCAATGTCTTGAGCTATGGGGTGTGCAATATAAGGGGCACTAAACCAGAAGTCAACGGGCGTTTTTAAGTGTGTGATCGGCCAAAATGTGAAATAGATCGGGCAAACACAGTCCCGCAAGTGCCCATATAACGATTTTGAGATCCAGGTCTTTCAAGTCGTCAAACGACATTTTCCAACCCAGATCAAAGAATGCGTTGGGTATAGCTGCGATTGCGTACACAACTATGAAAATATAAAGCACCCGGGTCAGGGTGCCCACAATCGGCGTATGTGAAATTCCTCTGTGTTTGAAAATATGGGAATAAGGCCGCCACAGCAAACGCAAAATCCCCCAGTTTTTCAATGGGTCACTGGCTTTTAAGTCCAGATCGGGCGATAGTAAAAACGTGCCAAATAAGTAGGCAGCCACAAAAACAGTTCCGTATTCGACCATTTCATCGCGTCCGAAATATTCGACGAGGGGATTCCAAAAACAGGCTCCAATGCCGATGATGACTACCAGTAAAAAAAGGTCAATCCGCGTATGTGTTTTTCCCGATGGCATGTCAAAACCCTCCACAAATACCCATGCAAAAAAGGGTCAACACTCACGCGAGCATTGACCCTTTTTTTATTTTTTATGCTTCAAAATCCTTTTTTTAATTGAACCTGCATCTTTCTCTGAAACACATCGCCTTTTATATCTAATGCCACACCCTTGATGTTCACAATGCCTCGATTCATTTCCGGGGGAGGCAAACCACTCTCGTCTTCTTTCAAAAATAGGTGCACGGAAAAAAGAATCGCTGCGCCACCGGCAACGCCCAACACTGCAGCGCGGGTGTCATGGCGCTTGGAATTATCGTAAAATTCTCGTGCCAATGCAGAGGTGCTGGCTTGTTTGTAAAGATCATACGCATCATTGGCCTCTTTTTTTGCATCGAATGCTTGCTTAACCAGAACGCCACCCAGGCCAAACATCAATGCACTGTGAAATTTTGATCGCATCAAAAAGTCCTTACCCACAGCCTGGGCAGGTACAGCCGTGCTCAAGAGCAGGGCAACCACAACCAATACCATACCAGTTCGATAAAACGTACCCATAAACTCGCCTCCGTACTATTCAGGATTTCCGACAACGGGTGTGCCGATTTCGTTTTCCAAATTCGCCATTTCGATCAGATAGTTGTATTTTGACTGCACGAGATTATTGCGCGCATCAAACAAATCGCGCTGCGCCGTCAATCGCTCGAGAAATGTTCCCCCGCCAAAATTATATCGCTCTTCTTCCAGCTTAAAATTTTCTTCAGCCGCTTCCACAGCTACTTCATTTGCTTCGATCAAACGCCGAAAGCGTTCCAGGTTGAGGTAGAGTTGCTGGAGGACCAATGCTTTTTGTCGTTTTGCCTGATCTAATTGTTCCTGGCTGCGCAAATACTGCAACTTTTGCCGTTTCAAGTTGACGCTCGTATTGAAGTTAAAAAGGGGCATAGTCACGCCGATACTAAAACTATAGTTATAGTTCTTAAGGAAGATGTCTTCTATACCACCAAATTCCTCATCCTTACCAATGCTCCAGCTATAAGCTCCCGTGTTCATCGTAATTCTGGGGTGGTACAAACTTTTCCTCGTCGCATTATAAGTGTCTCGGGCAGACAGCATACCGTACTTGCTACCCAGGATGTCGGGGTGTTCTTTAAGGGCTATAGACAGTGCATCGGTAAAAGAATATTTCGGAGACAGAAGTTCAAACTCTTCTTCTGAGGGGATAATATCTACATCCGTGCCCAGGCCCATTGTAAATGCCAGGTTCGACTGAGCGATACTCACGGCATTTTCTCGCTGAATCAGGGTTGCGCGCAAACCCGCCAGATTTGATCTTGCATTTGTTACCTGCAAAATTGCCGCGGATCCAATTTCATACAATGTCTCTGCCCTGCGCAGGCTTTCTTCGGCTACCCGCACGCGCTCTTGCTGGACTTCCAATAGTTTGATGGCTTGTAACAATAGAAAGTAGCGCTGCTTGGTTTGAAAAATGATCGTTTGGCGAGTGCCTACTTGTTGCATTTGTGTTTGCATCAGACTGTTTTTCGCGCTCGATAGCTGGGAAATGATCTGACCGTCATAAATGGGCATTGACAGTCCACCAATTCTGAAGTTCTGCCCACCACCAATTCGATCTTCTCCCAATAACTGCACCAGCGTACCGGTCGTCTGATCCAGAACCTGTCCTTCACGCGGTCCCTGAACACTTCTATTGAGCCCCCAGGTCATAGTAGAAGCAGTTGGAAAAAAACTATTCCGTGCATTATCTACCTGGGTCTCCGCAATCGCAACCGTGTACTTAAATTGCTCAATCTGGGCACTGCTCGTCAGCGAGATCTCCACACACTCATTTAGCGTGAGGCGCATTTCTTTTCGCGCTTCTTGAGCACTTGTATTCACATGGGCAAAAATAATTGCCAGTACTGCGATGTATCTAACGCAACGCATCGTTCAATTCTCCATGTTTCGGCAATAGGGTGACTATCATTGTTACAAGGGTTAGACGAAAAAACGCCCAAAAAGTTACCGGGTATTTGCTTCCTTGCCATAAAGAACTACAAGTGTTTAAGAAAATGGAAAGTTGTCAAAAGTCAATTGGAAAAAAATCTTAGGAGTTGGGGACTGGTCATTCGCTGCGGTCCATTAGAGAATATACGGTTGGAATAATGACCAGTGTTAATAGGGTGGAACTGATTAGCCCGGCTACGACGGTGATCGCCATTGGCGTACGGATTTCCGCGCCATCGCCCAGGCCGAGCGCCATGGGCAATAATCCCAGTACGGTTGTCGATGTGGTCATCAGGATGGGGCGCAATCGCACTTCGCCAGCCTGTACAATTGCTTCTAATTTGGACATCCCACTGCGCCGCAGATGGTTGATATAATCTACGAGCACAATGGCGTTGTTCACCACGATGCCCGCCAGCATGATAACGCCCAGAAAAACTACGACGGAAAGGGATATGCCAGTGAGAAATAGAATGACGATTACGCCAATCAGTGCCAGTGGAATGCTAAACATGATTACGAATGGATGGAGGAATGATTCAAATTGCGAGGCCATGACGATGTACACGAGAAAAATTGCGAGGCCCAATGCAAAGGTCAAACTGTTCAGCGATGTCTCCATTTCCTTGTTTTGGCCACCAATGACCATCGATACATCCTGGGGTACTTCCATTGTTTCCAGTGCCTGCTGAATCATAGCGGTCATTGTTCCCAGGTCTATACCGCTCACATTGGCTGAAATCAGAACCGCGCGCTGTTGATCTATGCGCCGAATTTCACTCGGGCCTTCGTGTACTTCGATGTCGGCGACCGCAGATAGGCGAATGGGCACTTGCTGGCGGCCCGGGTTCACGACCAGTCGGCGCAATTCAGTTACTCCGGCGCGGTCGGCTTCATCTACGCGCACCAGCACATCGATGCGCCGGTCAGCCTCTCGAAATCGCGTTACCACATTGCCCTGTACTTTTTCGCGTACCAGCGAGGCTACCTGGCGCACATTCAAGTTGTATTTGGCTAATAATTCGCGCTTATAGACAATTTGCACTTCCGGGTTGCCGCGTTGAAGGCTCGACTTCACATCGTATAGTCCGGGGATCTCGCTCATTACCCGTTCTGCCTCGCGCCCCAATTGGGTCAATGTCGGCAAATCGTAACCGCGAATTTCCACTTCTATAGGTGTCTTAAAACTAAATAGTGCGGGACGTGAAAAATCGGCTTTTATCTGAGGCAAATCCGAGAGCCTGTTTCGCAAGTCAGCCATCAATGCGTCTTCGCGCTGTGCCAAAACACTTTCCCCTTTGATGCCGCCCCAAATACGTGTGGGCAATGTCAGCAGGTCCTGTCCCCAACCCGCCATTACATTTTGGGGGCTGTCTGTTTCGATATCCTCCAGTACCACAGACACAACCCCGGTGTGTTCGCCCTGATCAGACGATGTGATATCGGTTTTATCCACGCCAACTGTCGAAGAAATCGCACCTACATCATAAGCATCCATCACCCGTGATTCGATGAGCTTCAGGGTTTCATCGGTCATTTCGAGAGGCGTACCCACGGGCAAACCAATATCCACATTAAATTCGCCCTGATGCACTTGCGGGATCAATTCATTGCCCAGTCGGGGCAATAAGACCATCCAGCATATTGCAAAAGGTACCACAGCACCCGCTACAATACTCAGTCTGTTGTGTAATGCCCAGCGGATAAAAGGTGTGTAAGCACGCCGAATGGCTGCAAAACCGCGTTCAAATAAAAACAGCACGGGCGCGAGGATGGGCAAGAGGATAAGGGCGATTACCAGCAATGCGACCAATCCGGTTAAAAATACAAACATGAGCGCCAGGATCAGTATTTTGCCGACCAGGATGAGTGTGGTAAAGATCAAGAATCGAAGTAGAAAATAAACCGCGCCGAGTACAAAGAGTAGCAAAACGCCCACTGCGCCGAGGAGCACTGGTGCGATTTTTAAAACGCGCTTCCATATCGCGCGGTCCCAGACCCAGTGGAAGAGACGCTTCAATGTTCTTCCCGTCCATCGCGTTTGTACACCCAGGTCGCGTCCCAAATTTTGGGGTGTGATAAATGACAGCAGATCGTCCCATATTATCCGCACCCATGCTTTGCCAAACAGGTCGCGATCCTCAGCCCAGGCGCACAAAGGACCCCACAGGCGATTTATTTTCTGGCGCCATAATGGTCCAGAACCGAGCCAGCAATAAAATCCCCATCCGGGATAGATGATGGGGTATAGAAGAACCGCCAATACAGTGAATACGGCTTTGAGTGCCACGATCGCGATTACACTTGCAAGCCACAATGTGCGGGCGACGTATTCGCCCAACAAGTAGGCAAAGCCAATTGGCACGCGCATCAATAGCGTACGAGAATTCATGGCGTGATATTGAAGCGCATTTTCGCCCCTGTTTTTCAGGCCCATACCTTCGAGTAACCACGCGACTGAACGCAATTGCAATACTTCAGACTGCATCAGACGCCTGCTTTGCCCTTCGCTATCACCGCGTGCCAGATGCACTTGCCGCGAAGCCAGCATGGGGATAAAGAATAGCGCGACGCCCAGAGATGCCAGGAGTGAAAAGACAACGGTTAGTGCCATGTCGCCAAAGATCTGCCCGGCCACGCCTTCGACAAATACGATGGGAAAAAATACCGCCACAGTTGTCAGTGTGGATGCAAAAACCGCCCCACCGACTTCCCCGGTCCCCCGGACGGTGGCTGAAATCATATCGTCGCCTTCTTCGCGGCACCGAAAAATGCTTTCCAATACGACAATGGCATTGTCAACCAGCATTCCAATACCGAGTGCCAACCCGCCCAGAGACATGATATTCAGGGATACGCCAAAGATGTTCATAGGGGCAAAGGTCGCCACAATTGAAATTGGGATGGCGAGGCCCACAATAGCTGTGTGAGATGGATTGCGAAGGAAGATGTACAGGACCAGTATGGCGAGCAACCCGCCTATCAGCGCGGTTTGCTTGACCTCATTGACCGATGATTCAATAAATGTCGATTGATCGGACAGCATTTCCATGTCCACGCCTTCGGGCAATGTAAAGGCGATAAAACTCGTCATCTCTTTCATCTGTACAAATTGCCGTACCTGTTCTCGCCGGTCGTTGGCTTTGGCTTTTTCGATCTCGCCCGCTTTGAGTTTTTCTATGTATGCCAATTGTTCGGGTGTGCCAAACAGGCGGTCGCGCACGCGCTGTGCTGTGGCTACGATATTGGCGTCGGCTTCCTTAAAAATTTCGATTTCTACACTTTCTACACTATTGACCCGCGTGATGATCTCTCGCTCTTTGTGCGTGCGATAAACTTGCCCCACATCTTTTACCCGGATTTCAATATCATTGCGGTCGCCGACTACCAGATTGGCAATTTCGTCAATGGTGCGAAATTCATTCAGCGTGCGCACGAGGTACTGCGTTTGTCCGTCCAGCAAACTGCCGCCAGCCAGGTTGACATTTTCCTCCTGCAACCGTCGGTTGATGGTGTTGATATTAAGCCCCATCAGTGCCAGTTGTCGTTCGCTGATCTCAACTCGAATTTCTTCTTCGAGTCCGCCTTTTACACGCGCCGCAGCTACGCCTTTGAGTGCTTCCAGTTCTTGCTTGATTTCTTCTTCGGCAATATGGCGCAATACATACATATTCTCGTTGCCGTAAATCCCAACGCGCATTATGGGGTCTTGCGTGGGGTCGTAGCGCAATATCAATGGGCGATTGACGCCGCGCGGCAAGTTGAGGCGGTCGAGGTTTTCGCGCACTGTTTGCACGGCATCATTCATATCGGTGTCCCAGCCAAATTCCAGGATTACATCGGACATGCCGGGTCTGGAGATCGATGTAATGCTTACGAGATTGCTCACGACTCCCAGGCGCTGCTCAATGGGCCTTGAGATCAAATTTTCAACTTCCTCGGGTGCGGTATCGGGATATTCGGTACGCACTGTTAGCGTTGGATATGAGATGTCGGGCATCATGTTTAGCGGCAGTTGCTGATAAGACACATAGCCAAATACGGCAACGGCCAGGACGACCATAAAGATCGCTACGGGCCGCCGAGTTGTAATCTCAAATGTGCGAGAAAAATCCCGTTTTACATTGTCCTGAATTTCTGATTCCATATTGTTTTGCATGTATCGCTCCGCATAAAAAATCAGCGAACCGCCCACACATTAAGGTCTGCGATTCGCTATTTTCATACAATGACAGGTAAACAAGAGATACCTCATCACGTTTTTTCTGCCTGTTCCCCAGTTGAATCTGGCTCCGCGGGAATGCGCAATCCTTCACCTTCGATGATTCGCACTTTGGCTTTGTCCTTCAAACCGTTTTGCCCTACCACGACTATCTGATCGCCTTTTTTTACGCCCGCGAGTACTTCGACAAATTCGGTGTCGTCAAAGCCCATTTCAAAGCGCACTTTGTTGACCGTGCTGTCCGACACGACGAATACGTGCGGCATGCCATCGTCATACACCACAGCCCGCTTGGGTACGAGGATAGCCTGGGGGTGGGTCGCTGTGACGATGTGTGCATTGACAAACATGCCGGGCCGCAGCAGCCGATTCTTTGATTTCAGTTCCAGGGTTACTTTAAAGGTGCCCGATCCGGGATCGACGACCGGGCTGATACGCAAGATTTTTCCTTCAAATTTTGTACCGGGTAAGAAATCTGTTGTTATGAGTGCGGGCTGTCCAACCGCCAAATTGTGCATGCCCTGTCCCGGTACGTGTACATACGCGATTAAACGGCTCAGGTTGACCATTTCGTAGAGCTTGGTGCTGGCACCTATGCGGTCGCCCAGCTTGACCGAGCGCCTTGATATGACTCCGCTTACCGGCGCGCGCACGCGCGCATAATCGAGGGATAATCGGGCGCGTTCCCACCGAATTTTGCTCTGTTCAACATTGATTTTGAGGTCTTCGTATTCTTCTTTTGCCAGGAGTTGTCGATTAAATAACTCTTCTTTTCGTTTGAGCTGGCTTTCCAGCTTTTGATACGCCAATTTCGCCTCGGCTTCATTGAGTTTTAATTCGTCGTCAACCAGTTCGATCAGTACCTGGCCCTCGCGCACACGCTCCCCTTCTTCGATCAGTACGCGCCGCACCAATCCGGAGCCTCGCGCGTAAATGTCGATGGTTTCCTCGGCTTCTACTGTGGCGCTATAGAGCACATGCTGGGAGATTTTGCCCGTTCCCACGACAGATACTTTTACGGGGACCCCCTCGGCAACTCTCGGTTTTTGATTTTTGCGGTTGGGATTTGGTTGATTTTTGGCCTTTGGATTCGGTTGTTTGGTGCGCTTCTGCTTTGCGGCAACTTTGGCAGAATCAGCTTTGGCAGAATCAGCTTTGGCAGAACTGGTCTTTGCCGTGCTATCAGCAGATGCCTTGTCGGCAGTGGCGTCCTCGCTGCAGCCGGAAAATGCCCAAAGAACCATTAGAATTCCGAGTATAACCGATATGCGCTGCAACATCATTTATCCTCACAGGTTGGAGTATGCCTGAATTCTACAAGACCTTTGACGCACCAGTGGGAAGACTGGTTTCGGAAAACATTATTAAATATACTGAACAGGTGTATAGTTTTCAAGAGAGAAATAAAAAAAGGCGCTCGCATAACGACCGCCTTCTTGTGACATGCGATTGTGCGTGCAATTTCACATCTCCAGCGATTGCCAGATGCTGTCGGCGATGTCGCGGTATATCTTTGCCAGAGGCGAGTCGGGATCAGAGGCTACGATTGGTTCTCCTGTGTCACTTCCCATTTGTACCTGTAGATGCAGGGGAATTGCGCCCAAAAATGGCACGTTATAGGCTTTTGCTGTGCGTTCGCCGCCTCCCTGACCAAAGATCGGCGTTTCTGTGCCGCACTTGCTGCATATATAAGTGCTCATGTTTTCGATTACACCGAGTACGGGTACTTCAACGGTGTGAAACATTTCGACGCCGCGCCGCACGTCTTCCAGGGCGACCAGGGGGGGGGTCGTTACGATGACCGCGCCATCCAATGGGGTCGATTGGGTCAGGGTCAGTTGCACATCGCCAGTGCCTGGAGGCAAGTCGATAACCAGGCAATCGAGCGGTGCCCAGGCCACGTCGCGCACGAATTGGGTGACCATTTTGGCTAACATTGGTCCACGCCAGATGATGGGTACGCCATCGCCGGCGATTAATCCCAGAGATACCATTTTTACACCGTACAGCTCAAGGGGTTCAATTTTTTGCTCCGGTGTCATCTGGGGCTGCGCTTTGCTGCCCATCATAATCGGTACATTGGGTCCGTAAATATCCGCGTCCATCAATCCCACGGCGTGACCCGATTGTGCCATTGCCACAGCCAGATTTGACGCGGTCGTGGTTTTGCCCACGCCGCCTTTGCCACTGGCGATTGCGACGATGTGTCTGACACCCGGGATGGGTGGACGCTCTGGGATTGGTGGTGCGCTCACATTATACTCCTATTTTTATTTTTTTGCCTGCTACTGTATATGCAAGCCGTCATCGCGGCATGGTTTTGAGCCGCGATCCAGATTTTTTTTACATCTGGACAACTATGCCGCTCTGTCTTCTATAACGAGACTGCGCCCAACGGTTCGGAGTGCTTTCATGATCTGACTGATATGGGAGAAGCAATCCGGGTCGAGCAATTTGCGGATGGCGGAATCGCTCAGGTTTAGACGAACGGCGAGCGCGTCCCCAGTGATCCCCTGCTCGCGCATGGCCGTATAGAGAGCCAACTTGGCGGCGGCGATAGGCGGGACTGCGACGAGTTCCTGACCGTCGGCAACAGGGCTTGGGGTTGGGATTGTCCGTTGCTGTTGGACGTACACAGCGAGCATAGCGACAAGGACGTCTTCAGCTAAACAAAGAGATTCTTCCCTGGTTTGCGCCCCCGTTATGGCTCCCGGTACGTCGGGGAAGGTCACGACGAATCCCTCGCCTTCTTCGTGATCGGGAATCAGATTGCATGGATAAGCGTATTGCATGAATCAGAATTCCAATATGGTTTGTGTCACATTGAGTTTGACTTTTTTTGTGATTTCTTGGACCTGTTCAAGCGTAGGCGCATGTTGGGCGCGCATCGGCTCGCGCGGCGGTATATCCAGTTCCACACCGCCCAGGGGCGCAAATCGATCGTGTATAGCGCGTGCTAAATTGATGGGAGGCGTGTGCTCCATAAGCGCAGCACGCAAAATTATCCGCGCTTCCTCTTCCATTGAGTGGCCATGCTCAGCCGCCTGGATGCGCAGACGTTGCTTAATGTCATCGCTAAGATTACGTATTGTCATGCTGGCCATCTTCTTACCTCCAATTCCGAGAAAATATACAATTTTGATGCTCTGGCTCTCGTCCAGGTCACCTTCTTCTTTTTTACGGCCTTGATCTGCCTTTCGACTTGCTCTGCGAAGGTGTCATCTTCCGCCTCATTCTCAGATTGGCAGACGTTCTGGCACTGACAGTGTATTCACATCGTGCTCTTGGCTGATGAGTTTATTTTTATAGGCCTACCCCAATAGCGACCAGTGGCACTCATACCCTATTCAAACGGACTTGGACATTGCTTGGATCCACTCCGAAGTGTTCAAGGAGTGCTATCGCCCCATCTATCGAGTCTTGAGCTTCCCAATTCTTTTCGATATACACATCAGCACCTACTAATTCAGAAGTTGTAAATCTCTGGCCTGAAGGGTGCAGTTGCTCTGTACTGGACGCTATATAACGGTCTTGAATTTTAGGATGTGGTATCTGAGCGTTTTCAGATTTTAGCTTTCCATTTTCTATGAGCCACTTCGCTGTTTCCTTTAGAACGCCTACTGAAGAAGATCGGAACTGTTCAGTGCATCCATCAGGGAATTTGATGTGTCTTGGTTTCGGACTATACTTGTCCAGGCCTGAGAGATTTTTCAGCAAAATCCACCCAGACTCAGTATCAGGTTCGATAGTTGGCGGATTACTTGTTACAGGAGTATCTGGTTGCTCGTTACCTGTGCCGAACAAAGATGTACTGACAGGGTCGGGATCACCGGAAGCGAGATTCGGCATCCAAATTGAAAGGGCATTCAGCGCACATCGTGTAGGGTTATCATCCATTATGTTGAAGTCAACTATTGGTTCGAGATTTTCTAAGGGCGTAAGTACTTCCCGCTTGTACAAAGCCCAACGCGCTCCGTTAGTAAGGATGAAGAACGCGACACCAGAATCAGTGGCATATCCATTGCCTTGATCGCGATAGTCATTGGGGTTAAATGATGGATCATAACGTTTGGTCTCAACAATTGCAAGGTCCTGGCCGTCATGTTTGAGAAGGTAGTCCGCACGCTTCCTCTTTTGTGTCGCAGTTTTGAATTCAAGCTGAACAAGATTTGGGTCTCTGACATTCCATCCTAGTATCTCTAATACAGGGTCCACGAGCAGTACTCGTGTAACTGATTCATGGCTCCTCAGATAATCTCTGTTATTGGAAATCTTCGCTTCCAACTCTTTAAATAGTGCTACTGCTTTCGTTAAATCCATGATAGCCTCTTTATATTTCTATTCATAAGTTCATAAGTGGGCTTTCAGAAAGAGTGGCGCATATTCTTGATCATTTCTCCTAAAGTGTCTTCAACGGAGAAGAAAGTTCCTTTTTTGGTTTTTTAGTAAAAAAAAGGATTTTCAGGATCAAATGTCAAAATGTTGGCTTGCTGAGCTAAAGCATTCAGGTCAATATCTGAGCTTATTAGATTTTCTGGTCTTCCAGAATGGTGTGTGTCACATTGAGTTTAACTTTTTTTGTGATTTCTTGCACTTGTTCAAGCGTAGGTGCATTTTGCGCGTGTTTTTGTGTCCATTCTTGCCAGATGATAGCGGTGCTTGAGGGCAGACCTGTTGTTTTATCAGGCTCGGAGGCTACTGGTAAATCCTCCATGAACCAAATCTCCGTGATTGTATTGTAATTGAAAGATCAATAAGCGGCTCAAAACTTCACTTCTGCGTTGCCATGACGCATTCTGCCAACTTGGGTATGCCTTCTCGGATTTGCGCGAGGGATGCGTAGCCAAATGCGAGGCGCAAATAGGGCACGTCGTCGTGGTGTACGTGAAATGCTTTGCCGGTGGCGTAGTCGATTCCACGGGATTCAGCTATTTGTTCGCATTCGATCACATCGGTGGCATCGGGCAATTTGACCCAGATAAATAATCCGCCTTTGGGACGGCTGAACCATTCAAAAGCGTCGGGAGATTGTCCCAGCATTTCAAACATCAAGTCGCGCTTTTCTTTTACGATTGCGTTGATGTTATTGACATGGGTCCACAGGTGCTCGCGGAAGTATTCGTACACAATGGCTGCGGCGAGTGAACTCGTGCCGCCGTCTCGACGTATTTGCAAAATTTTGCCCAGGAGGGGTTGTTTGGTAAAAAAGCATCCCAGACGCACACCTGGCCCCAAAATTTTGGAGAGGGATTCAATATGTACTACGGGTACTTCTGCTGGGAGGGTATAGAGGGAAGGTACGTAATAATCGTCTTCGTACACCGTGTCGGCATAGCAGTGGTCTTCGACGACGGGGATCTCGTACTGTGCGGCAATTTGCAACAGTTCTTTTCGCCGTTCGAGGGGCATGATCGCACCCGTGGGATTTTGGAATGTTGCGAGTACATAAATGAATTTGGGCAGTTTCCCGTTGGCGCTCCGTTTTTTTAATTCGTCGGATAGCGCGTCCATCCTCATGCCGTGCTCATCCACGGGAATGCCCACCAATTCCGCGCCTTCTTTGTTATATGCGCCAATTGTGCCCGAATAGCAATATTCTTCCATGACGACGCCATCGCCAGGCTGATCGATAAACATCTGCGCCATCAGGGTCACGGGCTGCATTGAGCCGTTGGTCAATGCGATTTCTTCTACGGGTGGGGCAATCCCTTCGCGTCGCAACAGGCGATCGGCCAGGACCTGTCGCATCGGTTGATATCCCAATGTGCCGGGATAAAGTGCCAGTTCATTGCCCATTTCGGGCAAGATACGCATGGCGGCTTCGGCCAATTCTCGCTTGGGAAATGATGAAGGATCGGGACGCCCACTGCCAAAAGGATATCGCTCCATGTGATTTATCTCCTGAGTATTTGAATTTGCTGGCCGCTTTAATACCCTTTTTCTCGCGCTTTCATGCGCGGATCGTACATGGCCAGCAATCCTTCTTCCACAATCTCAATCATCCGAACACGGGCGGCTGCCGCGCCCTTTTTGTTTATTTTATATCCGACTGAGTTCAGATAATCTGGCGCAGCTTCGCCGAATTCTTCTTCTATGCTTACCCATTCGTTGCCTTCTGAATGTACCCGAGGGGCTGCGATGGACCATTCGGGATCTTCGTCGAGTACTAATCTTCTCGCCAGGACCTGAAAGACAGACGATGGGATGCGCGTTCCGCCAGACGCGCCCACAGTCAGGACGGGTTCGCCGTCTTGCAACACAATGGTTGGTGCCATGTTCATGATGGGTGCTCTGCCGGGGGCAATAGAGTTTTTTAAGCCCGATCCGGGGTCAAACCGGGACATGCCCGCATTCATCAATAAGCCCATGCGGGGAATGGTTACAAAAGACCCATAGCCCGGTCCATGTGTGAGGGTTAGTGCGACCATATTGCTTTGCGCGTCTATTGTGCAAATATGCGTCGTACCGCCCGTATAAAATGGTCGCAACAGCGATTGTCCGCGTTTTCCTTCGGCGATATATGTGGCAATTTCTTTGGCATTTGCACCGATATTGATATCCGACATCAGCATGTCTGTATCTACAGGTATTTGCTTTGGATCGCCAAAATTCCGATAGCGATCCATCCATGCTGCGCGAATAATTTCGACCATGCCATGGGCCAATCGAGCGGAGTCTCGTGCGTAGAGGTCTAATTCGGCTTCGTCGGCAATGGCACACATTTGTGCCAGGCTCAATCCAGCACTGCAAAGGGGCGAGCTGTACACATCGTATTCCATGCAAGCCGTTTGTACTGGTTCAACGACTTGAGCTTCGTAATTTGCCAGATCATCTCGCGATAAGATCCCACCGTTATCCTGGATATGTTTGACAATGCGCTCTGCGATGCGTCCCTCATAAAATTCGCGTACGCCTTTGTCTGCAACCTGACTGAGCATTCTGCCCAAATAGGGGTTTTGTGCACGGTCGCCGCTTTTGGGTACTTCGCCGCTGATCATCAATAAGCGGGTTGTTTCTGGGAACTCGCGAATGCGCGCTTCGCTTTGGGCAACGCCTGTAGCGTAGTTTGCCGATACCCGAAATCCGCGTTCACATGCGCGAATAGCAGGTGCGAGTACTTCAGATAGTGGCATTTTGCCAAATTTTTCCAGGGCCAGACCAAGACCTGCCAGTACGCCGGGTACGGAGATGGCTTTATACCCGATTGAATTGGCATATCCGCTGACTGCAGAACCAAATCGCCCGTCGGAGCGCGTTACGCGAAACATCCGGTCATGGGCCTCCTGGGGCGCGACTGTGTTAAAGTCGATGCAGACGACTTCGCCGCCAATATAGGCGGTCATCATGCCGCCATAACCGCCAATGCCACAGGATTTGGGCGATAGAACACAGGCGAGAAATGCCGCTGTTACAGCGGCATCGACTGCATTACCACCCTTTCTCAATATGCTTACAGCCGTAGAATCGGATTCGGGTTGTCCAACTACTGCGCCGTATTCAAACATTGCTGCCACAGGCAAAAACCCCCTTTTGTATTTGTCAAAGTTGTCCCGCTGGTCAGGTTCGCAGCGAATTGTAATCGATAACCACTTTAATGGCTCCATCGAGGCGATCGGTGAATAGCTCATATCCGTGCTGAATCTCTTCGAAGGGCAATACGTGCGTTACCAGAGGTGCCATGTCAACACGTCCCTGTGCGATCAGGTCGCGGGCGAGAGAAAAGTTGGGCACCACATTGGGACCAACTGTGGAGATCAGGTTGAGATTTAGTCTGAAAAATTCGGGATATGCAAATGGGTAATACGCATCGTCGGGTACGCCAAAGCACAGCAGTGTGCCCAGGTGGCGCACGAGTTTCATGCACGAATTGAGCGTTTTTGTCTGATGGCCGACTGCTTCGACCACCAGGTCCGCCATTTTGCCGTTTGTTATCTCGCGGATGGCTTCCACTGGATCGTCTTTATCGACGTTGACGGTATGGGTTGCGTGCATTTTTTTTGCGGTGTGTAAGCGGTAATCCAATTTGTCGAGTCCAATTACGGTTCGCGCGCCCAGATTGGCCAGCATGCGCGTGAACATCAATCCCATAGGACCCTGTCCTACGATCGCCACGTCACTATCGACGATGTTGCCGAGTTTTTGACACGCCCATACGACTGTGCCCAGGGGTTGGGTCATCAGAATTTGTTCGTCGGGTACAGCCCCTTTGGGCAGTGGAATGGTTCGGCTGTCGGGGGCGCAGATATATTCGCACAGTCCCCTTTGTGCGTCGGGTAGTGCAAGTACAAAATCGCCGGTTTGAAATTGGTCAGAGGTCGATTCAACGACTGTGCCCAGGCATTCGTGAATCGAGAGGCCGACGCGCAGGGGATACGGGTCCCCATTGACGTAATCGACAAATGGTGCGCGTTTTGCTTTGCGCGGGTTGAGTCGCGCTCTTTCTGCCAGTTCGTTGTGATCGTAATCCCATAATGGCACGTCTGAACCGCAAAGACACGCCCGTTCGAGTTGAATTTTTACTTGCCCGGCACCCACGAGTTGTGGTTCGTCTGTTTCGACGACCACAATGCGTCTGGGTGCGACGATTTGTGCTGCTTTCACTAACATCTCCCAGTTTAAATTTCCCCACTGTTTTTTAGAACGCGTAATATAGCTTGTCACAATCGAAAAGTCAATTTACCATTGGGCATATGTTTAGAAAAAATAAATAAAAAATAAAATCCCCTTCTACATTTGATAGAAGACGGGATATTCCTTGCTATCACTTCACAAATCGCGTAAACTTACCAAACACTTCAAAGGAGATGAGGATGGTTCAGGACTACATCAATGCGGCATTAACATACGCCATCTATGAAGAGTTGGATGATAACTCATTCTCTGGAGAGATTCCCAAATGTCCAGGGACGATTGCTTTTGGACAGACACTTGAAGAATGCCGTCAGGAACTCAAGGCAGCACTTCAAGACTGGATTCTTTCTGCGTTGCGTCACGGTGATGAACTGCCCATTATTAATGGTGTTGACCTTAATGCGCAGGCAGTATTAAGCCATGAATAGGTGGTTTCCGTGTAAACGCAGAGAGTTTGTCCGAAAACTTCGATTACTCGGTTTCGATCCTCCCGAACCGGGTACGCGTCATTTTGTGATGCGTCTCGGGTCCCACAAACAGGTTATTCCTCGCAACGACGATTATTCTGTTCCTCAATTGCGAAAATTACTCGCTCAGGTCGAAGATAAGCTCGAACGCAGTATTTCTGCCCAAGAGTGGAATAGTCTTTAGATTTATTTTTCTTTCGATTGCTCGGCAAAGATATCGATGACCTGCGCGAGTGTTCGGCTCTTATCTCGCGTTTCGGGCGCTTCGTCTGCAAGTGGTGTTTCGCTGACGAGGCGGTACATGTCTGCGGCGCCTTCGTATATTTTGGGCGTGAGTCCCAGATCACCGAAGGTTTTTGCGATTTCCTCCATTTCGCCTATCCACCGCTTTGCTTTGGTCGGCATGCCCGGCAAGCCTCGCTCCATGCCCGCCAACCTGTCTTGCTGACTCATTTCCCACTCTGCGATCAATCCTTCGTACAGACCCATGCGCCGCGCGGCGATGAGCAATTCTGTTTGTAGCGCGGTCGTCCCTTTGGTCTGCGCGGCATAGCACATTTTTAATCCCGATGCCTGTCCGATTTCATCGCCGACTTTTCGCGCGTCCAGCCCGTATTTGTTCAGTTTTTCAAAGACCGATGTGTCTGGACCCGAACAGTAAAACCGCGTGCCTCCAGGCTGGCGCGGCGGTCCGCCGATAATACCCGCATCGACAAATACACTGCCCGCGTTTTCGATTATTTTGCCAATATGCACAGTTGTTGCCGGGGCTATTGCATTGCAATCGGTATATACAATCTGTTCATTTGTTTCTTTCAGGGCGTCAGCCACGCGGGCGGCTACCGATTCTGCTGCTGCGGGGACGAGTATGCATATTACGAGTGAAGCTTCGCGCACGAGGTCGGAATATGTGGGTACGTCTTCGATTCCGGCTATTTCTGCGAGCTTGCGCGTGCGCTCACTGCGGCCATTCAGGCAGGTTATTACCCGGGCGCCATTGGCGATTGCCACCTGTCCGACGACATGGCCCATGTCTCCGGGACTGAGTAAGCCGACTGTGAAGGTTGACATTGCTCTCTCCTTTCTTACTAAAATCGATCTGTCCACCACATATACGGATTGCCTTTGGGAAGCAGGATATCCAGCACGGGTAGCAGTTGTCTGGATATTTTTATTCCATCACTATAAGCAATGTCCATCACCTGTCGATACCCCATCACCAGTTGTGTCAATGCCATTTGAGGCATTGACACATGGGCACGGCCACCAACATCGGTCATGACAATATCCGACCCGGAAATCTCGAAGCCCACGCGCCCAATGTCCGTATCAATGGCAAATTCACCTGTCCAATTCAATTCTGAGTGCGCCCATCGTTTTTGGAACACGGGCAGCAATTTTTTCATCAGACGATTCAGATGGATAATGCGTCCCATTGCGCTTTGATTAAAAGGATATGCGATCAAACACGCACATCCCAGAGGTATGCATAGCGAGATAAATGGATCATCGCAAGGCAGATGAAAGAGTACTTCTTCAGCGCCTGCACGTTTTGCTCGTCTTGCGATGGTTTTCCCAACAGAGGCAAGTGCTTCGCGGTCCTTTCCGCACACTTCTGTTACCACGGTGCGCCCCGCCTGTATGTCGTAAACTGCATATCCTCGCACTCGGTCCCGAGCGTCATACACCACCAGAAATTTTCCCGCACGACGAACCGTATCTTTGCCCAGGTTTGGCATATACCATCTCGGCTTCCAGTTCTTTTGACGTGCGTCCATGCCTGAGCGCGCGGCATTGTAATTTCTGTACAATCGGCGCATTGCCTCGTGATCAGCCCTGCGCCCTCTCCGCGCTTTCAAAGGGCCGTTCAGCGAGAATAATTGCGATGTTTTCAAACTCATAGACTGATTGGCAAACACCACGGCATACCCATATCGATGGTAAAAATCGTCAATGCCAAACAAAATGCTCATGTCGCAGTTCTGGCGCTCCATCAGTGCAATTGATTCCCACATGGCCTGACTGGCATATCCTTTCCGGCGATGATTGGAATCCGTCCATACACCAGCAATGCCACCCATTTTCACAACAGCAGAATCGATCTGCATGTGTTTTTTTACCACACCGAGACCACTGACAGCCTGCTCGTCCAACAACAGACTGATCTGCCACCGGCTTTTGCGGTCTTCAATCGCAGTTCTCAGTTCAGCCATCTACATTGTCCTTTTGCATCAACCACAGTCGCACGTAATGCCGTCTTTGATCTGGGTCTGGATGGTCTTCAAATGCCGTTCGATTGTGCAGGATCCAGTTGTTGTTGGTAAATAGCATTTGTCCGGGGGCGAGATCAAATTCCACACGCATTTCGGGACGTTTTAATACGTCTTCAATGACTTGTAGTGCGCGCTCTTGTTCTGACGTGAGCGGTACATCTGCTTCTCGATGTCCCACCTGGATATAATAATGCAGGTAGCGCATCATGAGTGTTTGTTTGTCCCAGGAGAAAACAGGGGTCTTTTTTATGGGTGCTTCGCCCGGGAGATATTGTCCGCGTCGGTCAAAATAGAAAGATGAGTAAAGTGCGTTTAGAACATCGGGCGCTTGTTGGTGTAATATATTGTGTACTGCACAGGCACTGATCAGTTGACTGCGCCCACCCGACCGCGCGGTTTTGATACATAATAGACCGACGATTTCGGGTACTTGTGTTCCGAATGCGCCATCTGTGTGAAACGAGCTTTCTGCATTGGTTACGGAAAAGCGCGCGCCCGATTTTACATCTCGCCCGGTGTCCCGCACGTCGTAGAGTAGCGTGCCTTCGATATTTTGTTCAAAGGGTACGCCCAAACACTGTCCGATCATCCAATATGCGGCTTGCGCCTGGTCCCGTGTGTAATATTCTACGGGCAAGTGCTCGATGATGGCAAATCCGCGTCCGGTTTGCAATGCGTCCAGAATGGGCTGGAGACACGGCGCACGGGCTATGGCGTCGGAAACGCGTAGATGAGATATTGCGCCCGTATGTTTTCGCACTTCGCTATCTAATGCAGACAAATAGGGTTCGGATAAGGGGTAATACCATTCGGGAGACGCATCAATTGTTTCAGCAGTCCACGCGCGGACGTCTGTTATTTGTTTGTTTAACATGATGAAACTCTTTTACCTTGCTTTCTACAAGTTTCTCCTGTTATTTTTTACTGATATTCTAAGGGACAAACTGCACTCTGTCAAGCGTTTGGCATTTGGAGGAGCATCGCGCTATGGAGATTGAAAAAGTCGTTATTCCGGTTGCCGGTTTGGGCACTAGTCTGTTGCCTGCGACCAAATCTCAGCCCAAAGAGATGTTGCCCGTGGGAAGAAAACCGGTGGTTCAGTATGTGGTTGAAGAGGTGATTGAGCAGGGGTTAAAGAAGATACTTTTTGTGACGGGAAAGGATAAGCGCACGATAGAAGATCATTTTGATCGGGATCCGGAATTGCAGAATTATCTTTCGGAGAGCGATCATACACTTGACGAACTCGATTACGAAAGAGAAGGAGTTAAATTTTTTTATACGCGACAAATTATTCCTGCCGGCCATATTACGCCCGCGGGCATAGGCGATGCCATTAGCAGGGCTGAGGACTTTGTCGCTGGCGAGCCATTTGTGGTTGCGTTTGGCGATACGATTATCAAGTCGGGCAATCATGCGGGTCTTTTGAGGCGGATGATCAAATCGCATCGAGAAAATGGGTCCAGTTGTACTATTGCGGTTGTTGAAGTACCTCAGGGCGAAGAAGACCAGTATGGTATTGTTGAGCCTGTGAACGGCGAGTCTGAAGACGATTTTGAAATCGCGCATATTGTGGAGAAGCCCGCACCGGAAAATGCACCGAGCAATCTCGGTGTGGCCGCGCGTTATATTTTTAATCCCGAAATTTTTACCGCTCTCAAACGCACATCTCCCAGTTACAGGGGCAAGCTCGAGCTTACAGATGCGATTTCGACGCTTATTAAAATGGGACATACTGTTCGCTGTATCAAGTTGTATCCCGAAGAATTGCGCTATGATATCGGCGATTTTGAATCGTATTTCAAATCCTTTATCGATTTTGCCCTCTTTGATCAGCGCTATGGGTACCTTCTCCGCCAGTACCTGCAAAAGCGCCTGAGACAATTCTAATGACCTCTGCGTTTTTTTCCACTGCCCCAGGGCGGTGTGGCATTATTGGAAATCCCACCGATATGTACGGCGGTAGCGTTATTTCGTGTTCAACGCAAGAACGCGCCGCGGTTCTGATTGAGCCGTCCGATGTGCTCAGTTTTGAAGTCGCCGGGCAGCGTTTTGTGGTGCATTGCCCGGAAGATCTGTATCCGGATGGCGGTTATTTTGATGTGGCGAAGGCTATCGTCCATTTTCTGGATCTCGGCAATGCGAAATTTTCTCTGCGCTGGGCGTGTAATGTGCCCTTTTCCGCCGGGCTTTCCAGTTCGTCGGCTATGAGCGTGTCTATTCTCAACGCGATTTTTGCATTTTTGGGACGCGACGAGCATCCTTTTTTTTGCGCTGAGATGGCGCGGCATATTGAATTGAACTATATGGCTTTATGCGGCTATCAAGATGCGTATATGTGCATGTTTGGCGGTTTGAATTATATGGATTTTAATGGCAAGCAGTTTTACCGCGCATTTGGGGATGAACCTTATGCGACTGTTGAACCGCTTCACGAATACGTCGAGAATTATCCCTTTGTGTTGGGGCATACGGGTGTCCAGCGTTCGTCGGGTACTGTTCACTTGCCGATTCGAGAGCGCTGGTTGGAGGGCGATAGAGAGGTGAGGCGTTGCTATTTGCGGATTGCACATCTGGCGCGTATGGGCAAGCGCGCGATTCTCGCCAAAGATTGGGCGCATCTGGGCGCGCTGATGATTGAGAACCACGAGATTCAGCGCGATCTTGGGGGATCGGGTCCGGAAAATGAGCGGCTGATTCAGGCTGCATTGGATGGCGGTGCCCTGGGCGCGAAGCTCGCTGGCGCAGGGGGTGGCGGTACGATTATCGCGCTTGCGCGTGATACAAAACCGGTTGTCGAGGCTATGAAACAGGCCGGTGCCAGTCGCATTTTGTATCCCAAACCCTGTTCCGGCGCGACTGTTGTTCCGCTTGAAAACGCCGCAGACCGCGAGCGGGCGGAACGAGAATTGATTCAGCGTAGTGAGCAGGCGGATCTTACATAGCTATGTCTAACACCCGCATCCTTTTTCTCGCGCGTCGCTATCCGCCCAGTGTGGGGGGTATTCAGACGCATTGTTACAATCTCTATCATCGCTTGATTGAGATGTGTTCGGTTAAGCTGGTGGCGCTGGGTAGAGATTCGCTTTTGCATCTGATCTGGTTTGTGCCTTATGCGTTTTTTATTTCTTTTTTTTGTGTTATTTTCAGGCGGGTTGATGCGATTTATTTTAGCGATGGCGTGATTTGTTCTATTGCGCCATTTTTGAGGCTGTTTACGCGCATGCGTTTTGTGGTGACTATTTACGGTTTGGAGATGACGTTTTCCAATCCGATATTTAGCCGCATGATGCGCTTTGGTGTTTCGTTTTGTGACAGGGTGGCTGTTATCAGTCAAATTACCAGGGAGCTTTCCATTCAGGCTGGTGTGCCCGCTGAAAAAATTGATATTATTTATCTCGGTATCGATCCGCCCAGTATTCCCAGGGCGCAGCGCGAGGCTCTCAAAGCGCGATTTGAAGCCGAACACGGTGTTCAATTTGGGCGGGACAAAATTGTTCTGAATTTCGGCAGGCAGGTGCCCCGGAAAGGCGTGGCTAAATTTTTGGCATGCGGCGTGCCTTTGCTCGATCGAGATATCAAACTGATCGTTAGCGGTTCGGGTCCAGATGCCGAGCGCATTCGCGAGATTTGGGAAGAAAACAATCTTCAAGGTCGGGTGTTGTTGCTTTATCTGAGCGATGAAGAGTTGGGGTTTATCAGAGGTGAAGCCGATCTTTTTCTTATGCCCAATGTGCCCTATCCCAACGATGTGGAGGGGTTTGGCATTACCCATCTCGAATGCATGCACGATGGGACGCCTGTTGTTGCTTTTGCTGTGGATGCCCTTACGGAGAGTGTTAGCAAGGGGGGGTATCTGATTCCGCCGAATGATTATCAGGCGTTTGTCGATCAGATTCACGCTTTTTTTCAATTGTCCGCAACAGAGCGCGAGGAGATAGAACGCGAAGCCCGCGATTATGTGCGTTCTGGGTTTACATGGGATCAGACTGCTGTAGAATATTTTGATCTTTTTGTGCGTTGAAAGGAATTTTTTATGACCGGTGCTGATGTTCTTATTCAAAGTCTGAAAGCGCAGGGTGTTGATATGCTTACGGGTATGCCCGGCAATCAGAATATTCATCTTTACGATGCGGTGCTGCGCGCTGGTGGTATTCGCCACCTGCTCATTCGTCACGAACAGGGCGCGACTTTGATTGCGAATGGGTATGCGCGTGCTTCTGGGCGCGTGGGTGTCGCGCTTACTGTTCCGGGTCCCGGTTCGACAAATGCTTCTACGGGTCTGGTGGATGCCCATACGGATTGCGTTCCCGTGCTGTTGATTACCGGGGGGACAGAGGTGGCTTTTGACGGACGGGATCGCGCCAAGTGTTTTCATGGTCTGGATCAGGAGACTTTTTTTAAGTCGATTACGCACTTTTTTGCGCGTCCCAGGTCGGTTGGTGAAATTCCCGATGCGGTCGTCGGTGCGTTCAAGGCACTGCGCGCCTCGCGTCCCGGTCCTGCGGTTATTGAAATACCGACCGATGTTGCTGCGGAGGAGGGTATGGCAGATATTCCGCCTCTGGTTGAGGGGGATCGCCTGTATCCGGATAGCGCGGATATTGATCGCGTGGCCGCGGTGCTTCGCATGGCTAAGCGCCCGGCTATTCTCGCGGGCAGTGCGGTTATTCACGCCGATGCCACCGATGCGCTTCGTTCTCTTGCAGAGGGGCTCAATATTCCCGTTGTTTATACCCGTTTGGGTAAGGGGGTTATGCCAGATGGTCATCCTCTGACTGTGGGGCATTGTTCGGCGCAGGCGGGTAAGACTGTTCTCGGCAGTGCGGATTTGCTTCTGGCGATTGGCTGCCGCTTTACGCAGATCGATACGCGGAGCTGGTCGCTTCCTCTGCCGGATCGCAAGGTTCAACTCGATCCCGATCCGCGAGAGCTTGGGCGCGAGTATCCGATTGAAGCGGGTGCTGCGGGCGATCTGGCGCTGTCGATTCCCCAGCTTGCCGAGGTGGCGGGTGGTTATACGGCAGATTGGGGCGATTTTGTCGATCGCACGTGGGCCGAAGCCGGGTCCAACCGCGCGCCAGTGCCCATTATGGGGGTTACGCGCAAGTCGCTTCCCGATGATGCGATTATTGTGGTGGATGTTACGTCTATTGGGTATCGCGCGTTTGACGAGTATCCGATTACTGTGCCGCGCACGTTTCTCTATCCCAGTCATTCGGTTACGCTGGGGTTTGCGGTTCCCGCTGCTATTGGCGCAAAGCTCGCGTGTCCAGATCAGCAGGTTGTCGCGTTTTGTGGCGATGGCGGGTTTCAGATGACGGCGAGCGAGCTCGCTACTGCGGCCGAACACGGCGTTGAGACAGTTTCGGTTGTTTCCAATGATGGCAGTCTTTCGGCGATTCGCGGCGCTCAGGCCAAGGCTTTTAATGGTCGGGTGATCGATACGGATATGAAGACGCCCCGTCTTGCAGATCTGGCGCGGTCTCTGGGTGCACGGGGTATTCGCGTGGATGATCCCGATCGTTTTGAAGCGGTTTTTGCCGATACTCTGGGTCTGGAAGGTCCTGCTGTGATTGAGGTGATGATGGAGGAACAACGCGATTATCTCATCAGCCGCGTGCCGTGGCTTTACCCGGAATAGATCAGGATGGATAGGATAAGACCCTATATTGATCGTATAATCCATTGGATAAGGCCCTATCTTTTCCGTATGGCGATCTATTGTGGGATTTGCGCGGTGGGGTATTTGAGCATTGCGGTTGCGGTGATTTACGCGTATAAAGATGGTTTGCCGTCTTTTGATAAGTTAGAGGATGTGGATCCCGCACAGACGACTAATATTTTTTCCCGAGATGGGGTCGAGTTGAAGAAGTTCTGGGTGCAGAGGCGCGATCCGATTGCGTATGAGCAGTTGCCGAGTGCTGTGATAGATGCTCTGATTGTTACGGAAGATCAGCGTTTTTGGGGGCACTGGGGGGTGAGTGTTCCCGATATTGTCCGCGTGGTGTTCCGCAATGTTTATACGTCGGGTACTTTGAAAGGGCATGGTGCGAGTACGCTGACGCAACAATTGGCGCGCAATATTTTTTTGACGCTGGATCCAACGTGGACGCGCAAAATTCAGGAGCAGTTGACTGCCGTGCTTTTGGAGCGCACCTATACCAAGCGCGAAATTATTACGATGTATTTTAATCAGATGTATTTTGGCAATAGTGCGTACGGTATTCAGACTGCTGCGCGTCGCTTTTTTGGGAAGGATGTCGAGCGTTTGAGGGTGGAGGAGGGGGCGTTGTTGGTCGGACTTTTGAAGGGTCCGACGCCCTATTCGCCGATTTACCATCCCGAGCGCTCGCTGGATAGGCGCAATAATGTGGTGTTGTACAATATGCGGGGGTTGGGCAAGATTACGGCGGCAGAATACGATTCGATTGCTCAGCGTCCAGTTGTTTTGAAGGAGAATCGCGAGGAGGTGGGGGAGGCGCCCTATTTTACAGAGGATATCCGCAAGTATTTGGAATATACCTATGGACTGAGTGTGCTTTACGATGGCGCGACTGTTACGACGACGCTGGATAGTCGGTTACAGGAGATTGCAGAGGATGTGGTGTCGCAAAATTTGATGGAGCGAATAAAAGATCGCGTGGCTGCCAATTGGAAGCGCGATCCCCCAGATGCGGCGTTTTTTGCGAAGATTAAGACGCATCAGGATACGCTGGCGAATCTGGTGTTGCAGGGGGCGCTGGTGGCGCTGGATCCGCATACGGGACATGTTCTGGCGATGGTGGGCGGGCGCAATTTTGAAGAGAGTAAGTTTAACCGCGCTACGCAGGCTCTGCGACAGCCAGGGTCTGCTTTTAAGCCTTTTATTTATACGGCTGCGGTTGATAAGGGTCATACGCCTACGTGGCGTTTGCCCGATACGGCTGTGTCGATTAAGATGTTCGACGGGACGTATTGGCAGCCGGAGAATTACGACCGAAAATTTTTGGGGTGGATGACGATGCGCGAGGGGCTTGCGGGTTCTCGCAATGTGGTGACGACCCAGGTGTTGGAAAAGGTGGGGCCGAAGACGGTGGTGGATTACGCGATGAAGATGGGTATTGATTCGCAGGTTCAACCGGTTTTGTCTTTGGGGATGGGTACGAGTGAGGTCAAGTTGCTGGAATTGGTGTCGGCTTATGGTACGCTGGCGAATAAGGGTATTCGGGTGGCACCGATGTCGATTTTGAAGATTGAAGACAAGAATGGGAATGTGCTCGAGGAGAATGTGCAGGGGCGCGAACAGGTTGTGCTGAGCGAAGCGTCTGCGGCTGTGACTGTGGATCTGATGCGGTCGGTTCTGGATATGCGGGCGGGTGAAAATTACGCGGTTTTGACCGGGACGGGGCGGATTGCGCGTACGGCTTTTGGTTTTCGTCGTCCAGCAGGGGGGAAGACGGGTACGACGCAGGAGTATGCCGATGCGTGGTTTATCGGGTTTACGCCGCAGATTGTGTGTGGGGTTTGGGTGGGGTTTGATTCCAAGGTGTCGATGGGTAGCCGAATGTCGGGTGCGGCTGTGGCTTTGCCGATTTGGGCGGAGTTTATGCGGCGGGCGCATACGATGCTCCAGTTGCCGGTTGAAGATTTTGTGTTGCCGGAGGATATTCCAGAGGTGGAGGTTTGTGGGGAGACATACCAGGTGGCGTCTATTTATTGTTCTAAGCGCTATACGGAGGTGTTTAAGCCGGGGACGGAACCCAAGCGCCCATGTCCTGTACATACTTCGAATCCGCAGTCTTTGCCGACTCCCAGTCAACCGAAAAAGCCGAGGACTAAGCGGGAATATCAGTTTTGATTGCTGTGGGATGATCCGAAGACGGGTCATCCCATATTTTTTTCTGATGGGTCGCTTTATATCGTGTCGTCTGAGGGCAATTTTCGTCTGGAAGGGTTTGAGGTGGTTCGGGTGGCGTCGCTTCCCGAGTCTGAACCGCTGCCGACGATGTCCGATGGCGCGGTTGTCGATTTTGTGGATCGGGATACGCAGATGTACCGCGTGGTTGGGATTACACATCCCGAGACGGGGGCGACGAGGCAATTGTCCATTTCATAACTAATTGTAAAATATAGAGAAGAGAATTTTGGCATAGAAATTGCTTTCTTTTAGCGGTGGAAAACTTTCCACCCAATTATTTATCAGGTGTGTCTCTTGTTGCGGGAAGGTTATTGTGTTTAGAAATTATCTGATTATCGCGCTGAGAAATCTCAAGCGGCAAAAGACCTTTAGTGCGATTAATATTCTGGGACTTGCCATTGGTCTGGGTACGTGCTTTTTGATCGTGCTCTATATTCAGGATGAGTTGAGTTTTGATAGCTGGCATGCAAAAGGAGATCGGATCTATCAGGTTATCCGGGAGACCAGAGCCGGAGGGCAATCGGATTATTTGCCATTAACGTCGGGCGCGCTGGCAGGAGCGCTTGAGCGGGACTTTCCCGAAGTAGAAAAAGCCGTGCGCGTGATGTTGTTGTTCCCAGATGTGCGTTTAGATAAAAAAAAGTTTGAGATGGGTGTCTGTGTTGCGGATCCCGAGATATTTGAAATTTTCGATTTTCCATTTGTGCGCGGCAATCTCGAAACTGCATTTCCCAATCCCAATGCGATCGCCATAACAGAATCGGCGGCAAAACGGTTGTTTGGCGATGAAGATCCGATTGGCAAGACCATCACCGCTGAGAGCAATCATCACGGAGGCGAGCGCACCATTACTGCAGTATTAAAAGATGTGCCCCACAATTCTACACTGCAATTCGATTATGTCTCAACAGGTGGATTTACGTCCGGAGGCGCAAAATATCTCTGGGAAAATTGGCAACCAACCACTGGCTGGCGTCCCGTCAATACGTATTTTCTGCTGCGAGAAGGGGCGGACCCAAAAGCGCTGGCCGCGAAGCTTCCCGAATTTATGAATCGCTATATGGGGGCAGAGATCGCGCGTACAAATGCGTATCATCTCCAGCCTCTCAATCGCATTTATCTCTATTCGAGGCAGGACTACAACCTGGATTGGTACGGCGATATTGACCGCGTCTATCAATTTGGGGCTATTGCAGTTCTGGTGCTTGCAATTGGGTGTATCAATTTCACAAATTTGACGACGGCACAATCGGCTCGCAGAGCGCACGAGGTGGGTTTGCGAAAGGTGTCGGGTGCTTATCGTTCACAACTGATGGGTCAGTTTTTGGGTGAGTCTGTTCTCACTTCATTGGTCTCGCTTGTGCTCGCACTTGTTGCCGTCAAACTCGTGCTTCCCGAGTTTAATGCCTTTTTCTCCAAGCAGATTGAGTTGAATTTTTCGAGCGATCCCTTGTTTATAATTGCTTTGCTCGGTATTGCTGTATTCGTCGGACTGTTGGCTGGTGTCTATCCCGCATTTTTTCTTTCTGCGTATGAACCCACAGAAACGCTAAAGGGGGCGTTTCGCGCGGGTTCTCGGGGGCAGTGGATTCGAAGGGGATTGGTGGTGGCACAATTTGCAATTTCAATTACTCTAATTGCGAGTACGGGGGTGATCTATCAGCAACTCGACTATATTAAAAACAAGAATCTGGGTTTTAATATGGAGCAGATGGTTCTCATGCCCATATTTGTTCTTGACCAGGAAACAAAATTGGACCCGGGGAAAAAGCTCGCCGCCCGTTATGCCACGGTGAAAGAAGCATTCCTCGCCCATCCGAACGCGCTCGAAGCAACGGCTTATCGCTGGCGGGTTGGATGGAGTGGGGGGATTATCCGGACCATTCGGGCAGAGGGGCACGAGGGCACGGACTGGCGCATGCCCCTTCTGGAGGTCGATGAAGATTATCTCGATGTGTTTCAAATTGGACTGGTAGAAGGACGAAAATTTGATCCGATGGCATTTCCGACAGATACGTCAAAAGCCTTTATTATCAATGAAACGGCGGTTGCGCAACTCGGTTGGGACGACCCTATTGGCAAGTCTTTTGAGTGGGTTGATCGGGGGATAAATCGGAAGGGGACGGTGATTGGCGTGGTGCAGGACTTTCACTATAGTCCGTTGCGAGACAAAATTGGCCCCATTGCACTGACGCTTCGGCACCAGCAATTTTACAATCTGGGCACGCGGGTCAAAGCCGAGGGCATGGAAGAGACGCTCGCTTTTTTTGAAAAGACCTGGAAGCAGTTCGCTCCCGCAGATCAGCCGTTTGACTATATGATGTGGGATCAGCAGTTTGAATTCATGTACTATGCAGAACAACGGGCACAGGTGCTGACATTGCTCTCTTCGGGGATGGCGATTTTGCTCGCGTGTATGGGGCTGTTTGGCCTTGCGGCATTTACGGTTGAGCAGCGCGTGAAAGAGATTGGGGTGCGGAAGGTTTTGGGTGCGAGTGTGTCAAATATTGTGTTTTTGGTTTGTAGGACATTTGCGATTATGGTTTTGATTGCGAATCTGTTTGCCTGGCCGGTTGCGTATTTTGCGATGCGAAGTTGGCTGGATAGTTTTGCCTATCGCACGGATCTTTCGTGGTGGATATTTGTTTTGAGTGGCGCAGTTGCCCTGGCGATTGCGTTATTTACTGTGAGTTTCCACGCCCTTCGCGCGGCGCTGTCCAATCCGGTGGAAGCACTGCGGCATGAATAGATTAGGATAGTGAAAATAACAAAAGCTCGATGGATCAGTTATTCATCGGGCTTTTGTTTTATGTCAGAAGGACATTACCTATGGGGTAGAGATATAGTCTGACCTAAAAAAAGCACTTGTCTCAGGTCATACCGTTGAATCTAACAGGCGTTCAAATTTATCAAGATGGGACACCTGTATCGCTGCGCGGTGCAACTGTTTGAGGCGTTGTAAATCTTCAATAGCCGAAATGCGATCAGATAAGGGATGTGATGCAGGGAGATCAAATCGAATCTCCAGAACTTCCTGGATACTTTCCTGGATACCTTGCCCAATACCTTCCTCTCTGCCTTCTTGTTTAAATTGCTGAATAAGGGATGATTCGCGGATGAGATCCATGAGACCCTCCTTGATAATGATAATGGACAGCATCAAATACCTTTATTGTGTTTTCAATATGCTGTATTATACCCTTGTTCACAACTTGAATTTGAGAATCGTCTGTTTGGCGCAGAACAATCTCTGTATATTTTGAGCGATGAATGGGCGGCCATGTGAAAGATATGTACCACATGCCCAGGTGAAACAGGATCTAAATGCGAGCGATTTTTGTGAGAAAAGTAACAGAAATCGCTTAACAAAAGGACAGTTTTTCACTATAATAAACACGAAATGCTAATAACCTATTACTTTTAGAGGCTTTACAAAAAAGAACTCACCCAGACAAGCACTTTCGAAATTGTTTTTAAGATCTTCGTCATTTTCGTATATAATTCCCTTTGTTTTTGCTGCGAATTAAGCTTTAAAAGCAGCCTCTCCCCTCTATACGCCTACTTCAGACCTACAGGCGTGACGATAGGAATAGCACCTATCATTGCGGCATGATTTTAGCTGCCACGCGCAGCACATTGCCAGTAACCCCAATGCGATTCCCCCATTGAATTCTTCCATTTCAGGCACGAATTTTGCTTTAGAGTTGATTATGCGAGAAGTGTATTTAGACAATAATGCGACGACGCGACCTTTGCCCGAGGTGCGCGAGGCAATGATGCGTGTATTGGATGAGGATTTTGGCAATCCGTCGAGCGCGCATTCGGCTGGCGACCGGGTGCGAGAATCAATGGTTGCATCGCGTGAAGCCGTTGCAAATTTGGTGGGGGCTGAGGCAGGTCAGATTGTGTTTATGGGGAGTGGGACTGAGACAAATAACACGGTGTTTAATTCTGTTGTTCAACGTGCCCCAACCGGAAAACGGGTTCGCATTGTGACGACGACTGTAGAGCATTCGTCAATTTTAAAGATGTGCGATTATCTCGACGCAAAAGGTGTTGAGGTGGTGTCTGTTCCGGTGGATCGCTATGGGCAGTTGGTTTGGGAAGCATTGGATGAGGCTGTTACGCCAGATACCGATCTGGTTTCCGTGCAGTGGGTGAATAATGAAACAGGCGCGATTTTGCTCGTTGAGAGAATTGCTCAGCTTTGTAAGTCTCGGGGGGTGTTGTTTCACACTGATGCGGCGCAAGCAGTTGGCAAGTTGCCCATTTCTGTAATAGAATTGCCCGTTGATTTTTTGACTTTTACCGCGCATAAATTCCACGGGCCACAGGGCGTTGGCGCACTTTATGTGAGGTCGTCCAAAGAGTTGTTGCCTTTGCTTTGGGGCGGATCACAAGAAGGTGGGTTGCGACCGGGGACGGAGAATGTGCCAGGCATTATTGGCATGGGAACTGCTGCTCAGTTGCGGTTGGAGCGGTTAGAGGATGTGCAGGAGCTTATGGCTTCGCTCCGGGATCATTTTGAGCGGACCGTTCTTGATAGCGTGCCCGATGTGGAGATCAATGGCGACCCCGATATGCGGGTTTGCAATACGACGAATTTGCTGTTTCGAGATGTGGATGGTCAGGCACTCGTGGCGCGGTTGGATCAGGAAGGGATTCGCTGTTCACAGAGTTCGGCATGTACCAATCAGCGACCCGAGCCTTCGTATGTGTTGCGAGCTATGGGGCTGTCTGAGGCTGAGGCTTATGCGAGTATTCGGTTTAGTTTTTCCGAGTTCAATACAATTGAAGATGTCGATGAGACGGTTGCACATCTGGCGCAGTTGTGTGAACAATTGCGGAGGTTTAGTCGGCGGCGGTTGTCGCTTTTAGCAGAGGTGGGATGATGAAATTTAGTGGACATGAAACTTTTGCAATTCGAGAAGGATGGCTTCACAAAGGACTCAAGCTGCTTATGAAGGACCCCGAGTTGTTATATGATGAATATGTTGCGGATTGGCTTGGTGTTGGAAAAAATATGTCCCGTTCTATTCGCCACTGGCTGGAGGTAACGGGATTGGCAGAGCGCGAGACAGGTAGTGGCCGCCAGACCCGATTGAAAGAAATGGAGCTTGGCAGGCTTATTTTTGAGCGAGATCCGTATTTTATTGATATTGGAACATGGTGGGCTTTGCACGTTAATCTGGTGAATGCTGGAGATCAGGTGTTTACCTGGTCCTGGTTCTTTAATACTTTTACCCACTCCCGATTTGAAAGGTCTATGTGTATAAATCGTCTAATGCGCGATGTAGAAAACTTACGGTCTCGCCCCCCCAGTGAAAATACTATTCAGCGAGATGTTGCCTGCCTGTTGCAGAGCTATGCCAGGGATATTCCAACAGAGAACAAAGATCCAGAAGATGCGCTTGAGTGTCCATTAGTCGAATTGGGATTATTGAGCTATTTTCGCACATCAAGATATTACCAGGTGCATCAAGGGAAGAAGGAGATTCCCACTCATTTATTGGGCTATGCCCTCTCTATGGCATTTGAGGAAGTCAGGACAGGACAAGATACAGTCGATATATCCTTGAGAGAGGCAGCAACGCGCAAAGGAGGTCCAGGTAGGGCATTTGTATTGACAAGTGAATCCCTATTATCGCTTGCTCTTCATGCGGAAGAAACAGATCCAAATAGGGACATCCAGGTAGTCGGTCTTGCAGGAGATAGAAGAATACGCATTCGACGAATGCAACCCGTTGATTGGCTGAGAAATCACTACGACATGATCCAATGGAGAGATCAGCATGCAGCTTGAGATAACAGCCAAATTTGATGCTGAAGTATTTCTGCGTTCTATCAACATACAATACGATGCAGAATATCCGAATCGGATTGCACACTACCAGCCTACGGCTAAGAGTGTCCCTCTTATAAAGTCCCTGCTCGGTTTTGGACAAGACAGGGCATTTTTTGTTGTTGCGCCCTATGGTACAGGTAAATCAATTACAGCGACCTATTTGTTGCATTTGGTTGAGAATCGCCCCGATGCCGATGAAACACTATCTGCTATTGAAGACAAGCTAAAGGCAGTTAGTCCAGATTTGAACAAGTTTGCTATGGAACGCCGCAACGAGACAGACAAAGGGCTTGTGCTGGCATTGCAGGGTTATTGTGAAAATTTGGGCAAAAGTCTGAAGGACGCCGCGCTCAAAGGGATGGGGCGCATAAAGCTCGGTCGTCAAGCGCGTACGATTGCGTCCATGCCGTGTGAGACGATTGAGCAGGCAATTGAATTGCTTGGTGCGGTTCGGGATAAGGCGCGTGCGGCGGGCTGTGATCAAGTTGTGATTTTGTGGGATGAGTTTGGGCGCCATATTGAGTCTTTGATTGCCGAGGGACGTTCTGCTGCTTTGAGTGAAATTCAATTGTTAGCTGAGAGTGTGAGTCGGTCTATAGCTATTCCCGTAACGCTTGGATTGTTGTTGCATCAAGAGTTGTTACAATATGCGAGCCATTCACCTGCTTCGGTTCGTACAGAATGGAGAAAAATTGAGGGTCGCTTCCAGACTATTCAGTACATCGACGATAGCAAGGAAATATACCGTTTGCTATCAGAAGTGGTTTCCGAACAGAACAGCTCAGGTGTCTTGCCTGATAAACAGGTATTTGTGTCTGCAAAAGAGTGTAAGCAACTTGGGCTGTTTTCCGACTTTACGGTATCGGAACTCCAGTCGCTCTTGCGCCGTGCATATCCCCTGGAACCCACCACTTTGTACTTGTTACCGCGTATTTCAGGTCGGGTCGCGCAAAATGAAAGGACGCTGTTCAGTTTTCTCAATTTCATGGATTTTCAAAATTATGTTAGACCAGATCATCTCTACGAATACTTTTCACCGGAGATGCGTACAGATACGGCTGTAGGTGGAACATATAAACAATGGCTTGAAACACAGAATGCTCTCTCAAAGCTCGATAATGATAATGACTTGGCGGCAACAGCGCTGAGAACCGCAAGTCTGTTGGGTTTTGGTGTGAATGGTGAGCGGTCCCGTACGTCCCGTGATTTGCTGCTATTTGCTCTACGCGGCTATGCAGGTGCCGGGATAGTCAGTAATGGGTCTCAACAGGAAGAAGCGGTTGTTGCTGAACTCATAGATAAGAAACTCCTTTTACACAGAAAACACAGTGATGAAGTTTCTGTTTGGCATGGGACAGATGCCGATCTTCGGGGCAGGCTTGAAGAAGAGAAGTCGCGACAGCGGAGGACATTCGATTTCCTTACTTTTTTGATGGATGAGGCCTATCCTCCCGTCTGGCGACCAGTCATGTATAATAGCGATTTCCATATCAGGCGTTTTCTACAGGGAGAATATTGTAGTCTGGAAAAATTGGATGAATATCTAAATATGCCTGTTAGATGTGATGGGAAAATTATATATGTAGTTGCCGAGACAGTAGAGGAACTTCAAGAAGCAAAGCAACTAACTTCTAAATACCAGTGTGATGACCGAGCCATTCTTGCGGTGCCCAGAGTGCCCGTCCCTCTATTTGAGGCAGCTTTGGAAGTGTGGTGTTTAACTCAGATGCAAGAGGATGATAAGTTGGTGGAATCAGATCCGATGGTATTGTCTGAAATTCAACAGATGACAGATGATGCCCGTAGCCACCTTCAAAAGCTCCTTGATCGGTTGATTCTGCCGAGTAGGGAAGGGCCTCGCTGGTTTTACAAGGGGGGTGAGTTATCAGTCAAAAATGCTTATGACCTGCGGAATGAATTGTCCGAGATCATGCAGAAAATTTTTCACTATACTCCCAAGATCAATAATGAGATGATCGTTCGGCATAAGCCTACTCCTACTGTGGTCAATTCACGTAAGAAGCTCTTGCTCGGGATCCTTGATCGGTCGGGTCAGGAAAATCTTGGGATTAAAGGTAATTCTCCCGATGCATCAATGTTCCGAACTATTCTTTTTCATACGGGTCTTTATACCAATAAAGATGAAGTTTGGAACTACGCTTTACCCGAGCAGGTTGAAGATCTTGGGCTTCAAAAAATATGGAAAAAAATCCAGCAATTTTTCACAGTTTCATCGGATCAGCCTAAGGATATACGAAGATTTTTTGATGAACTAATGGAACCACCTTTCGGGGTTCGCGCCGGGTTGCTCCCTATTCTCTTCGCCGCAGGTCTCAAAGCGTTTCCCAGTGTGTATTCGCTACGCTATAAAGGGAGTTACGTATCTGATATTCTACCTTCGGATATTGAACAGTTATGTCGTGAACCGGAAGAGTATGAATTTATTGTCTTAGATATTGATCGAACCAAACGCGATTATCTCAGCGCTGTTCTCGAACTCTTTGATACTCAAGCAAGGTTAGCCACCGGAAATGATCTCATTCGAGCCTGCTATGACGCGCTTGAAAACTGGAAGGCAGGACTTCCTGCTGGCGCGCTTTCAACGAGATTTTTGACACAGCAAACTCGTCGCTTCCAAGATATACTTCGCCATCAGTCTGATCCGGTGCAACTGCTGTTTGAGCGCATTCCAAGAGCATTGGGCTGCTCAATTGATGAGCGACATGTGTTGTTAGAATCTCTCGAAAAATGCAAGAATGAACTCTTTGAGGTCGTTGATAGTTACCGAGAAAAAGCGATTTCTTCTTTGCGCCGTGCGCTATCTTTGAACTGGAAATCAAACGGACAGGTAAAGGAAATAGCCAATCGCTGGGCACTGTGTTTTCCCGATGAAATATCTGATGCGCTAAATGACAATAAGTCGAAAAGTCTATTGTCCCGTATGCGTATGACTTATAAATCGGATGCCAAGCTTATTGACTCATTGTCAGGTCTATTCTTCCAAAAGACGATTAGCCGGTGGGATGATAGCTACATCGCAAATTTTGATCGGGAAATTCGCAGTACAGTGAGGCACATTGAAGAATCCGCCTTGTCGTTTGAATTCAAGACAAGTGGTGCAGTCAAAAATGGTTTGGCGAATCTGGTGCAAGAACGCATGAATGTATTGTATGAACGTTTGACAGATATCGTCGGCCAGGAAGAAGCGCGTGCTTTGTTTGTGGATATTATTGAAGACAACATTGGAGAAGATTGACATGGCGACCATACAAGAGGCGTTGAACAATCCGTCTGATGAAATCCGACATATCGTCAGTGTTTCAGGAGGTAAAGACTCCGCAGCCCTTGCCATTTATATGCGGCAGAACTATCCACAAATCCCTGCGGAGTATGTTTTCTGTGATACCGGATGTGAATTAGATGAAACGTACGAGTATTTGGAGTGCTTAGAGGCTCTGCTTGGCGTTGATATTCACCGTCTAAATGCACTCGATAGTTTGGGGGTGGAAAAGAAGCCCGGGCGCAATCCATTTGATATGTATTTGAATGAGATATACAGCGGTTATTTGCCCAGCCCGCGGTCACGGTGGTGTACGCGCGTACTAAAGATTGAACCCTTTGAGGATTATGTTGGCGATAGCCGGGCATATAGCTATATCGGCATCCGCGACGATGAAGACAGAGATGGGTACATCGCAAAAAAGCCACCCTCAATTTCTCAACAACCCAATATTATTCCCATTTATCCATTTAAGGACGATGGCCTTGGTCTATCGGATATTGTGCAGATTTTGGAAGAATCTGGTTTAGGTCTGCCAGAGTATTACAAGTGGCGGTCGAGGTCAGGGTGCTATTTTTGTTTTTATCAGCAGATTGGGGAGTGGCAGAGGTTAAAACAAGAACACCCCGATTTGTTCGAGAAGGCAAAGGAATACGAGCAAGAAAAGAATGAAAAGAAATTCACCTGGGTGGATGGCAAAACCCTGGATGATATTGTAGATCAACCCCTTAGAGACTTGCCTGTGATTGATGAGACTGAGGGGTGTGCGATTTGTCATTTGTAGATCGGGGAGAAGAGAAAATTATAAACTGGTTACTTTAGTATCTAATCCCTCTCTCTACTATTTTCCCTCATTACTTATCAAGGAGATTGTTACATGCAAACGGTCTCGGATCCTTTCAAAGCAATGGCTGCTAATTTTGAGGATACTATGACTAAAGGCGGAAACGCCGGTTTTCGCGTACCAGAATATCAACGGACCTACGATTGGAGCACAGAAAACATAAAACGGCTTATGGAGGATTGTCTAAATGGGTTCTTTTATCTTTCCCAATATCAAAATCAAGAGTCATATACCTTCCTTGGAACAATAATCCTAGTTTCAGAGGAATCTGAGCGTTCGTTTGATGGAACTTCACTCTCTATAGTTGATGGACAACAGCGATTAACAACACTAATCCTTCTTTGCTGTGCATTAATTGAAGAACTGTTTCTTCGAGAGAAAGATGTTCGGCATCTTCAGAAATCTACTGCTAGTTGGATAGAAAGCGAAATTGAGTTCATTCGCGAAAGGCTGTTCGAGTGTGTTGTAGGACAACTCAGAAACCGTGGTAGAAGCGCCTGGTTTCCTCGCGTAGTCCGTTACGGAGAGGATAATCGCGCGTTTGACCGTACCGATGCAGAGTATCGTTCAGTAGTCGCAAGTTTCTTGATGGAATTTGCCGAATCCTATCAACAAGACGACCCGTCATTTTCTTTTAAACCAAAAAAAGACGATGCAGAGGAAAGTCGGTATTATCAAAACTATGACTACATAAAAGATCAAGTTAAACGAGGTATATATGAAGATAATAATACCTCGGATACTAGTCGTCAAAACGAATTAGATTACGAGCAGATCCAACCGAAGGATTTTGAGCGAGCAGGGTTGCGCAATCTATTTGAAAAGCTCGATAGTGACCAAGACGAAAAGAATCGAGCTATTAGCCACATTGCTAAAAATTCCGACTCGAGCGGTCTTATCCGCATAATATTATTCTCTCACTACTTGACGAAATCGGTTATTCTGACACGGGTTGAGACTCGCGATGAAGGATCTGCGTTCGACATTTTTGACTCTCTTAATACAACCGGCGAGCCCCTAACAGCTCTCGAGACCTTTAAACCGCGTGTAATGCGCTTTGAGAATGAGGAGCAAGGCTATACGGGATCTAAGAGTGACACACAGTTCAAAAGGCTGGAAGAAAATTTAAATGACATTTACCCTGAAACCGAGAAACGCCAAACAGAAACAAAAGAGTTGCTCGTTACATTTGCCTTATACATGAGAGGCGACAAGTTAGCGAAGAACCTTGCCGCCCAGCGTGCTTATTTGCGAACGCAATTTGAAGAAGCGAAGACTTCAAAACTTAAACGCCGAATCGTTCACTCATTAGCGAATATCGCAGAGTTTCGACAGATGTATTGGAACCGCGATTCTATTCCAAAACTCGACAGCATTCATCCTCGAGAGACAAGCGATTGCCTAAAGCTATGCTTCAAGTTCATAGCGGATATGAGAACGAGTTTGACCATTCCCATATTAACAAGATACTGGGTACAATATCTGCAAGATCATGATGAGGATACATTTGCTGCCGTTGTGAAGGCGTTAACTGCTTTTCTTGTCTTAAGGCGGTCAATAACAGGCGGTACTGGAGGGATTGATTCCGACTTTAGAAAGATAATGCAGGGCGATTCACAGGATGAGAATAGTGGACTTTGCATAGGCTTAGGGAACTCAAAGGCACTTCCGAATTTGGATAATTTTACGAAGACATTGCGAGACTTATTGGCGGTTCGACGTATCGGAGTGAAAAACAAAGAAACTTGGGTTTCTAAAGTGCGTGAAGTGGGTTTAGCTGATCGTGCGCCTCGGTCTTTATGTCGGTTTTTGCTCTTTGCGGCTTCCCATCATGCCAGATCACAGAAAAGAAATCCGGGTCTTCTTACCCGCGAAGGGATAAGACCTGGGCGTGATATAGATTTTCTTAATTTTGATATTTGGCAAGATGAGAGATATGCAACTGTTGAGCATGTAGCACCGGATTCTAACTCCGGTGGTTGGGACGATAAAATCTACGTACAGCCATATACTCGTCATACCATAGGAAACATCATTCTGCTTCCTCAAAAGGAAAATGCAAGTGTTGGTAACGCCCCCTGGAAGAAAAAAAAGATATTTTACCGTGCGTTGATCGCAAAAACAAAAAAAGATAGAAATGAACAATTTGAAAAAGCTAAGAAGGAAGGGTTATTGTTCAATAATCAAACCACAGCTTTAATTAAGAAACAAGAACGGCTTCATATGCTAGATCCTATTGCTGAGGTGAACAATTGGACAGAGGCGCATATTCGAAAACGGACAAAAAACACGCTTGAACTCGCTTGGGATGTAATAGCTCCCTGGCTCAAATACTAAAGAATATATGGTCAAACGCTTAAGAGAAGAGCCGGATTTTAGTTGAGTTAGTAGGAGATTTGATTTATGGAACTGGACCTGAAGCAACTTTTCGAAGAATTATATTTCGCCAAGACTGAGGATGAGGTCGATAAGGTAATCGGAGCCTATCCTGATATTTTTATTCAGGAACATTGGTGTCCTCTCGGCGGCAATGAAAATAATTTCGGGGTCATCGAAAACCAACAGTCGAGTCCCATTGCAGCATTGATAGAGAAAATCACAAACTCAATAGATGCTGTTTTAATGAAGAAATGCTTGGAAGCGGGTATCAATCCCAAATCTGAACAAGCACCCAAATCCATGGAGGAAGCAAAAGCTAAATTTTTTGAAAATTACAAAAACTGGGATCTTTCGAGTTCTAAAAAACAACAAGCGGAAAGCATTCAAATTATCGCCGATGGTCCAAGGTTCAATACTTCTCTGATTATTTATGATGATGGCGAAGGACAGATCCCTGAAAAATTCGAGGACACATTTCTGTCATTATTGTCTGGCAATAAGAATGAAATCCACTTTGTGCAGGGCAAATACAATATGGGAGGAAGTGGTGCGATTGTGTTCTGTGGTAAAAAACGGTATCAGTTAATCGGCTCAAAGAGATACGACAGCACAGGTGATTTCGGTTTCACGTTAATCAGAGAGCATCCCTTGAGCAAAGAAGAAGAAAAAACAAAAAAGAATACGTGGTACGAATACTTGAAGATTAATGGAAAAATTCCGGCTTTTTATGCGGATCAACAGGATTTGGGACTGTATAACAGGAGATTCAGGACAGGCACGATTATCAAACTGTATTCTTATGATTTGCCAACAGGAAGCCGTTCCGTTATTTCCCGGGATTTGAACCAGAGTATCAATGAATATCTATTTGAACCTATTTTGCCGGTGATTACAGTTGATAAAAAAGAACGTTATCCTGATGACCGTAACCTGGAAAGGGATTTGTATGGGTTAAAACGCAGATTAGAGCAGGATGATAGCAGGTATGTGGAAGAACGTTTCTCCCAGGATTTCGATGATGAGATATTCGGAAAAATGAAAGTGACGTGCTATGTATTCAATACGAAGCTCGATGATAGAACTGTAAAAGAGACCAAAGAGACAATTCGCAGAGAGTTTTTTAAAAATAACATGTCCGTGCTATTTTCTGTCAATGGACAGGTACACGGACACTACACATCGGAATTTATAACCCGTTCTCTAAAATTGAACTTGCTCAAGGAGCATCTCCTCATTCATGTCGATTGCTCGAATATGAACCTTGCTTTCCGCAAGGAATTGTTCATGGCATCTCGTGACCGATTAAAGGATGGTGATGAGACAAGGCAATTGAGGGAGTTTTTAAGAAACAAACTCGGGAGTAAAAATGGCCGTTTAACTGAAATTCAGAAGCGTAGAAAAGATTCTATTGCGGTGGATAGTGGAGACGCAAAAGAGATGTTAAAATCATTGACTCAGAATTTACCGATGAATCCTGAATTGATGCAATTGCTGAATCAAACCTTTAAGTTGGATCAAGGAAATGGAAAGCAGAAAAGGCAAACAAAAACGATTAAAAGGCCACACAAAGAGCCGTTTAAATCTCAACGGTTTCCTTCATTTCTAAAGCTCAGAACGAAAAATGATGGTCTTAAGCCTGTTGCACAAATTCCCCTTGGTGGTGAGAAAGCTATTTACTTTGAGACCGATGTCGAAGACCACTACTTCGACCGAGTCGAAGATCCTGGCGAGATGCGAATTGCGCTACTCGGTTTTAGCAGCAATGATAGCGAAGGTGGGGATAAAGCGAGCAGAATTGATGAGATTGAAGATGCCTTCAATGTAAATATAAGTAGCCCACATGAAGGTACAATCAAAGTGAATTTTAACCCCACTCAAAAAGTGGATGTGGACGATGCCGTAAAAATAAAGGCGACCCTTAATGGAGCAGGTGAGAATTTTGACGAGATTTTCTGGGTTAAGGTGAGCGACCGTCAAGCACCTCAACAGCCGAGTAAGAAAGATCAAATATCACAAACACCTGACTTGGGCTTACCACAGTACATATTGGCTTATCAAAATCCGCAAAAGGAAGATAACACTACCACCTGGGAAAAGCTAGGAACATCCGGTGTGGAAATGGACTACGATGCCGTCATGTATCCCATGGTCGAAGGTGAGAAGTTGGAGCGCATCTATATCAACATGGATAGCACCGTATTGAAAAATTTCAAGTCTAAAACCCGAAATCCAAATGAGGAGCAGTTGGAGATCGCCAATCGAAAATATATCGCTGACGTGTATTTCCACACGCTATTTCTCTACACCATCACGAAAAATCGCAAATACAAGTTCATGCAAGAAAGAGACATACCAGATGTCCATGTCGAACTAAACGAGTATCTCAAAGATTTGTTTGAAAACCAGTACGCAGCATTTCTCTTGAACTTCAATACAGATGAAATCATGCAATTGGTGGGAGACTAACTTCAAAGGTGAGACAAAACTATGAGGAAGGATGAGACAAAAATACAGGATGAACTTCGGCCAGAGTATGACTTGAGAACTTTGCAGGTGAGAAAAGTTGGGGCCAAGCGAACGCATTTAAAAAATGAAAAAGCCCGATGGGATGGAAATCCAGCGGGCTTTTGTTTTAGAGAGCATAATTCAACAGAGTCAGAAAATGAGTAATTATAGAAACTTTAAAGACTATCACATTGAGCAGCTACGCGATCCAGAGGACGCGAAGATATATCTTTCCGTCGCGCTTGAGGATTATGAGCAAAATGGGGATATAGAGACGTTTTTACTGGCAGTGAGAGATGTGATACTATCTAAATCAAAATAAGCCTTCAAATATACCGTCATCCAATCTCCAAAAAGCCATGAAGCACAGCGCAGGAGGCCGATTCGTAGCGTCTCTGAATGGTTCAATTAAGGTTGACTTCTTAGACGGTTTGCGATCTTAAGTGGGTTGGATTACGCGCCATGCACAATAAGTCGTATTCTATCACAGGAGGGTCTTATGGATCCTATTATGCGCGAATCATCGTTTGCACAATACATCAAGCAACAAGGCGTTGAGCAAGGGGTTAGAGAACGCGCTATTGAAAATCTTCTCGACGTGTTGGAAATTCGATTTGATCTGGATGAATCAGACCCTCTATCTGCTTGCATTGCCACTATCAACGATGTGCAACGCCTCAAGCAGTTGCACCGCGCAGCGGTCCAGGTGTCTAATCTTGAAGCATTTCAACAAATATTAGATGAAACGGATTAAGGGGGTTTTACAATGCATGACGAAAAACCACAGCGTCACACCCATACGGATCGGTTAGCTAAGGCCAATAATCTCGCAAGTATGGCGATCTTGAGCGGATTGAATTACGATGCTGAAACCATTTCTAAAGCGCTCATCAAAGAGGGCGTCATGGATCTCGTCCGCGAATCATCTTATTTTCAATCCCTTACCCAACAAGGTATTGAGGAAGGAAGTAGAGAACGCGCTATTGAAGACCTTCTGGATGTGTTAGAGATTCGATTTGATTTGGATGAATCAGACCCCTTATCTGCTCGCATTGCGGCCATCGAAGATCTGTACCGCCTCAAGCAGTTGCATCGTGCAGCGATTCAGGTGTCCAGCCTTGAAGCATTTGAGCAAGCGTTGGATGCGTGACGCGATTATATATGGAATTATGCGCATTCCTCAAACTATATGAATAAGCCCGATGGTGTATTTATCCATTGGGCTTTTGTTTATGCCATCAGCCGATCCCCAAAAGGCCATTAAGCACAGCGCGGGAGGCCAATTCTCGGCAGACCGCTATTTTTTTAAATGTAAAAATCTTTCACGATACCTCGCCATTCATGGATCAAAACGTACACTTTTGTATCCCGGCGAGTTCGATTTGTATGTGTCTCCAAAGGCGATCCCTACATTTAAGTTAAGGCGCAATATAGCATATTAAAAGCCTGATGAGGGTTCTTGAGTTTCTGTCCATACAATTTATCGTTCAATTTCTGTGATGTTGGCCTGATATTTGCTTTGTGTCTGATCAAATTCATCCATCAGACGCGAGGCATCTCACATGGCCGAATATGACACCATCTCTAAAGACCTCATCCAAACCTACCCCAAAGACTTCATCCGCCTCACATTCGGACAGGACGATGTAGAAGTCCTCGACATCCTCGACACAGAGCAAAACACCGTTGAAACACGACACATGGACAGCCTTATCCGCGTCCTTATCGCAGGTGAGGAGGCGTTGATCCATACGGAGTTTCAAACCACTGACGATCCTTCTATGCCGCTGCGCATGGCTGGCTATATTATACGTGCGATAGAGCAGCACGACCTGCCGATTTATTCCAGTGTGATCTACTTGCGGCGCGGTGCAGGTCGGCGCGATCCGGGGCACTTTGTTCAGAAAATATCCGGCCATCTTGCTGTGATCAAATATAGCGTGATTCGGCTGAGTGGAATAGACGGACAGGACATTATAGATGGCGGACCTTCGGGCTTGTTTCCGTTTGTATCATTGATGAAACGTCCTGTTGGGATAGATTCAGAGGCGTGGCTGCGTCACTGTGTTGACGCTGCGAATGGGTTGCCGGTGGATGAATCAATAAAGGTTGACATTTTGGAGCGGTTGATGATATTGAGTGGGTTAGAGTATGATCAGACACTGATCAATCGCATTCTCTTACAGGAGGGTCTTATGGACGCAATCATGCGCGAATCATCGTTTACACAATACATTATGAAGCAGGGCATTGAGCAAGGTATTGAGCAAGGTATTGAGCAAGGTATTGAGCAAGGTATTGAGCAGGGCGAAAGAAAAAGCACGCTCGAAGATATCCTCGAAGTGTTGGAGATTCGATTTGACTTGGGCGAAGCGCACCCTCTATCCACACGCATTGCAGCTATAGAAGATTTGCAACGCCTGAAGAAGTTGCATCGTACGGCGATCCAGGTGTCCAGTCTTGAGGCATTTGAGCAAGCGTTGGATGTGTGACGCGATTATGTGGAATTATGCACATCCCTCAAGCTATATGAATAAGCCCGGTGGACCGGTTATCCATCGGGCTTTTGCTTCTTATAGGACTTTTTTATGATTGTAGATACGCACGTTCACATTTGGGAAATTTCGGATAAGTATCCGGTTGGTCCCACTGCGCCGACGTGGAATAGCTATCCTGATGAGCCGGGTACTGCCGAGGAACTTTTGGCTGATATGGATGCCGAAGGGGTGGATTGGACGGTGCTCGTGCAGACGAGTTGGTCCACCTGGGATAATGGTTATATCGCGGATTCGGTGGTTCGGTATCCGGATCGGTTTGTCGGGCATGGTCTTGTTGATCCCCAGGATCCCGATAATGCCGAGCAGGTGCGCTACTGGATTCGGGAGCGCGGTCTGGTTGGGTTCCGTTTGCATCCGATGTATTATCTCGATGAGAAGATTCTGCTTACGGAGCAGAACGGTCCGATGTGGGAAGAGATCGCGGCGCTTGATGCGATTATCCAGTTTCATTTGCGGCCCGAGGATGCGGATCAGGTCGCTGCGATTGCGCGGCGGTGTCCGGATACTGTTCTTATCTTAGACCATATGGGGTACCCGCAAATAGATTGTCCGCTTGCTAAATATCAGCCGATTCTGGATCTGGCGCGTTTTGACAATGTGTTTTTTAAACTTTCGGATGTGGCTGGGCGTTCGCAAGAAGCTCATCCGTACAAAGATGTGCATCCCTATATTGAGGCGGCGCTGGCGGTTTTTACTGCTCAGCGTACGGTCTGGGGGACTGGTTATCCCGGGTATCACCGGGTCAAGCACAAGTGGCCCACGCTTGCTGATGAACTGCGTCTTATTCGCGAGGGGTTGCCCTTTCTGACGGATGGGGATATAGAACGCATTCTGGGCGGGACTGCGGCTGAGATATGGGGTCTGTCGGGATAATACGGAGAGAGATCGAAAAAATGACTTATGACACTATTGTTATCGGCGGTGGTGTTGTCGGGATTTCTGCCGCGTATCATCTGGTGTGCGACGGTGCAAAGACTCTGCTCGTTGACCGGAGGGATGCGGGGCGCGCTACGGATGCTGGTGCGGGTATTCTTTCGCCCGCTACCAATACCCGTGATCCAGATCCCTGGCTGCGTCTCGCCGCGTTTGCTTCCGAATATTATCCACAATTGGTGGATAATTTGCAGGCGGAACAGGATGGGGAAACGGGTTTTGCAACGTGTGGGATGATGCTTGTCGCTGTTTCTTATGACGAAATAGATTCCTTTGCTATTGCGCGGCAACACATTTTTAACCGCCGGGACCAACGCGGTGAACCGGCTGAGGAAGATTTGTACGAGATTTCTTCGGATGAGGCGCGCAGACGCTTTCCCGCTCTAGGGGATGTGCGCGGTGCGATTTACTACCGCGATGCCGCCCGCGTGGATGGTCGGCTTCTGGCGGCTGCCCTGCATCGGGCTGCTGAAGCGAAGGGGCTTGTGGTCAAACATGCTGGGGTTGATCAGCTATGTATCCAGGATGATGCGGTTACGGGTGTTATTACAGACGGAGAAACGATCTCTGCCGGTAAGGTTGTTATCGCGGGTGGGGCCTGGTCGCAGGCCTTTGGAGATCAGCTTGGCGTTCATATTCCGGTTGAGCCTCAGCGCGGTCAGATTATTCATCTGAGTCTGGGCGATACAGATACGTCGTCCTGGCCCATTATCAGTGCGGTGCGGGGTCATTATATGGTTCCCTGGCCGGATGGCCGCGTGGTTGTGGGGGCGACGCGGGAGACGGGATCGGGTTTTGAGGCTCGCACCACTGCTGCGGGGGTGCTCGAGGTTCTGGCAGAAGCCTTGCGGGTTGCACCCGGTCTGGCGCAGGCAGAGGTGCGCGAGATTCGGGTTGGGCTGCGTCCTTACACGGAGGACCATTTGCCGGTGCTGGGGCATGTTCCCAGTATTCAAAATGTCTATCTCGCTACCGGGCACGGTCCCACGGGCTTGCAACTCGGTCCGTATAGCGGGAAACTCATCGCGGATCTGGTTCCGGGGAAAGATCTCGAGACAGAGATTGATGCGTATCAAATTACGCGATTTTTATAGGGAATATATGTCATGTCATCATCCAATCATACCTATCAAGTCGGCGTTAGCACGGTCGATATTACCCCGCCCGTGGGGATTTATCTGGCCGGGTTCGCGGCGCGGCAAGAGCCTTCTACTGAGGTTTATCATCCTTTGAAGGCTACGGCGGTTGCGATAGATGACGGCGCGACACCGCTGCTTATTGTCGGTGCCGAGATTCTGGGTTTTTACGAGCGTACCGAAGAGGTACGAAGCAGGATTAACGCGGCTACGGGTATTGATCCGGAGCATATTATTCTCAATGGCTCGCATACGCATTGCGGTCCCTGTATCCGGGAGATGGACAGGGAGCGACACGGGGAACTGGACGACGATTATCTCGAAGATCTTTTTGAAAATGTCGCGCGCTGTGCAAAAATGGCCTGGGAAGCACGGTCTCCTGCGCGTCTTCGTTTTGGTACGGGGCGTTGCGATATCGCGAGGTCTCGTCGCAAGCCAGATGGGAAAGGCGGTGTGGCGTGGGTGCCCTCTTTGGAAGCGCCTCACGACCACGATGTGCCGGTTATTGCAGTGGAGTCTCCCGAAGGCGAGTTGCGGTGTGTTATTTTTTCTTATGCATGTCATCCCACCAGCCGCAGCGGGACGCTTATTGGGGGGGATTACGTGTGTTTTGCGTGTGATCATATCGAAGCGGCGTATCCCGATGTCGCGACTTGTTTTTTGCAGGGTTGTGCCGGAGATCAGAAGACGAAGCCCGTCGATCCGACGTCAAATGTTTTTGTTCAGCGAGAGGTCGATGAGATCCGCGATATTGGCGTCGAATTGGGTGAGTCCGTTGCCTGGGTACTCGCTTCGCAAGACCTGCGGCACATCAGCGGTCCGATTTCTATTGCGCAGACGATTCTGGATATAGAGACCGAACCCATTGATATGGATCTGGTCAAGGCCAGCCTGGATGCCGGTTCGGACTATGTACGGGCATGGGCGCGACATCTGTTCGAGAGTGTTGAAAACAATATTCCGGTTGCGACCAGCTTTCCGTTTGAGATCCAGACGGTGCGTTTTGGAAATGCGCTGGCTATTGTCGGGCTTGCCGCTGAGATGAATGTGGAGCACGGGTTGCGTTTGAAAAGAGAACTGGCGCCTTATTTTCAGAACCTTCTGGTGGCGGCTTATACGAATGACATCGTGGGTTATATTCCCGTTAAACGGCAGATCCCAGAAGGGGGCTACGAGGTCTGGTTCAATCAGCAACACTGGAAGCGCACGGGTCCGTTCATTGAAGATACAGAAGACCGTATTCACAACGCGGTACACGAGATGCTCGGTATTTAAAATAGGGATAGTTGTTCGGCGGGTTTGCGTCTGGTGCGCAGATCGACAAAGTCGATGATGTCTTCGGGTATGTCGGCTATAAAGCGCGATATTTCAGGTGTGATGCGTTCGCCAAATCGCCTGCGGCTTCGGGCGCGGGTCAAGATCACTTCGTCTTGTCCGCGGGTTATGCCGACAAAAAATAGGCGTTTCTCTTCTTCGATATCCGCATCGGCGTGCGGTATCAATCCTTCCTCAACCCCACAGATAAATACCACGGGGAATTCCAGGCCCTTAGACGCATGCAGGGTCATTAGCGTGACGGCTTCGGGCCGCGCTATCTTTCCACGACGCACAAAGTCGCCATCCTGTCCCAGGGTGATGATGTCCAATAGCTCTGCGATGGTATCCACGCCCTGAGCCAATAGGCTCAATCGCTCAAGGTCGATGTCGTCTGATGTCGCAAATTCTTCTGCCCATTTCGCTATGCGTTCGGAAGGCGATAGGTGAGATGTTTCATTGCGGAAGCGACCTATAGCTTCCATCGCGGCGTCCAATTTTTCCTGCACTGTGTCTGATAGTGTGTTGTTTTGAGTCTGACGACGCATTGTTGCGCGGGCTTCTCGGCCAGGGTCAAATGCGGGGATGGAGAGGAGGTCGATTATATCTCTGGAGGTTGGGGTGCTGGAAATGTCGTCCCTCAGGACACACTTAAAAAACGATAGGGCGTGCTGTACCGAAGCTGCGTCCAGATAGTTTTTTTGTCCGATGACGCGGTAGGGGATCCCCGCCTGTAAGAAGCATGTTTCCAGGGCGTCTGCCTGGCGTCCGGTGCGGAATAAGACAGCGAAGTCGTCCAGGCTGCGTTTGCCTTCTTCATTGGCTTGCAATAGGTCTGCGCCGCCGACCATTCGAGAGATTTCTTCGACGATGGCGATGCCTTCACTGGTTTCGCCGGGTGTGGATAAGGCTCTCAGTTTAGGACCGTTTTCTCTTACGGGGACGTACGATCGTCCGCGAAGCAGGCTGGATGCTGCGGAGATGATCTGTGGGGTGGAGCGATATGTGTGCCGCAGGATTACTTCGTTTGATCCGGGATAGTCCGCTTTTAATTGGGCAAAATATCCCGCGCTCGCGCCCCGAAAACCGTAGATGGCTTGATCGGGGTCGCCGATGACGAAGAGGCCCGATCCATCTCCGGCTAATTTTTGAATTAGTGCGTACTGTACGGCGTTGACGTCTTGAAATTCATCGACGAGTACGTGGGTAAATCGCGCCTGGACTGTTTGTAAAATGTCGCCGCAGAGGACATTGTGGAGGATGAGCAAGATGTCGTCAAAGTCCATGAGGCCATAAGCGGTCAGGCGGTGTTGATAATTGGTGTAAATGGTTTGGAGTTCAGTGTCGGTGATGTCGGGTATTTCATGTCCCTGGGCTTTGCATAGCGAGATTTGGGAGAGGGCATCATCAACCGGTATTTCGGTGTCGATGTCGGCGATTGCTTCCTGTAAGACGGTGCGGGCTTCTCCGCGGTCGGCTATTGCGCCCAGCCGTTCGGGGGCGTATTCTCGCAGGAGGTCCAGTGATAGGCGGTGGAATGTGCCCACGCGCATTGGGACGAGTTCTTCGCCCCCGGAGGATAGGGATACGATCCGTTCCCACATTTCAGTTGCGGCGCGGTTGGTGAATGTTACGGCCATTATAGAAGCGGGTGATACACCGCGGTTCTGGGTCAGGTCGATTACGCGATGGGTGAGGACCCGGGTTTTTCCGGTGCCAGGTCCCGCGGTTACGATGACGGGACCGTTGTCCATGGTTACGGCTGCTTGCTGGTGGGGGTCGAGGAGTGGGAATTGGGAAGTGGGAAGTGAGACGGGAGAATCTTTGACGATCTCGATTTCTGCACTTTTGTCCAGGCTTGCGCTCTCTTCTTTCTCTTTCGAAGGCTCCTCGGCTGGTATGTGAAATAGCGATTTCTGCCCGCTCAGGCGTGCGCGGTCTTCGTCGGAGAAGACTTGAATTTTTCCGTACACGCCGTCGTATCCCGGCGCGATGTGTACTTCCCCTTCGCGCATGCGGTGAATGCCTTCGGCGATGAGGGGGTCTCCTGTTTTTGCGATTTCTTCGATGGGCAATTCGCGCAGGATTTTTAGCTCTGCTCCGTGTGTTGATAGCATTTGTTCGTACACGGTTTGTACGCGTTTGCTGGTGGGGCCTACCTGGAGGACTGAGCCGATGATTTCCTGCAGTGGGATCAGGTTTTCAAAGGGCATCGCGATGTCGGGGCGGTCGCCTTCTGCGCGGTCTGCGAGTTTTTCAACGCGGTGGAGTACACCAACGGTCAATTTGCGGCCGCATACCGGGCAGATTTCGTTTGCGTCGAGGGTTTGCGCGGGTTTCCAGCATATGTCGCATTTTCTGTGTCCGTCAAAGTGGTATTTGCCTTCTTCGGGATAGAATTCCAGGGTGCCCGTGAAGCGCGTTGGGTCGCGGTCTTTTAATGCGTTATACATTCCGCGGAATGATAGGTCGGTATTAAAGCAGGTGGCTTCGCGGGCGAGTTTTTGCGGGGAGTGAGCGTCTGAATTGGAGACGATTGCGTAGTTGTCCAGCATGGAGAGACGCCAGTTCATCGGCGGATCAGAAGACAGGCCGGTTTCTACGGCGAAGATGTGGGGGAGCATGTCTTCAAAACATTCTTCCAGGGTGTCAAACCCGGAACTCGCGCCCAAGCTCGCGAAGTGAGGTGG
>JAPPAB010000022.1 GCA_026705765.1 Gemmatimonadota bacterium | reverse complement strand
ACCAGCGGGATGCCATTGCCGCACGTATTATAGCTGACCTGAAAGATGATCAGGCTTGGACAGAACGTTTTGAGGCTACAACTGATGAGCAGTGGGATCGTTTGGCTGAATCAGCGCGAAAGGAAATTGATGCGGGTGATACAGTGCCACTTGATGATGTTTTTCCTGTTAATCAGTCTCAGCAATGACGTCCAGTATTACGAGAGAGTTTCGAAGGCGACTCTACAGGCTTTCTTCCCAGGCTCAAAGGCAAGCTGCCCAGGCTTACCAACTGTGGCGCTCAAATCCCTATCACTCCAGTCTCCAATTCAAGCGTGTCAGTCCGCGTCAACCGATCTTTGCTGTTCGCATTGGGATGGGGTATCGAGCATTGGGTTTGCGAGACAGAGATCATATTTTCTGGTTTTGGATAGGATCGCATGCAGCCTATAATCAGTTACTCAAGCGTCTGTAATTGAAGTGCGGCGAAAGGTGTAATCGGATCTTATTTTTCTGAAGCCCAACGGACTCTTTCTAACCGTTGGGCTTTTTCTATCTTCAGGAGGAGATGGCAACATGAGTAATTTGAGTTTACTGACCGGCGTTTACGCAGATGTCGAAGCGTATGCCGTGCTGATAGATAGGGTAATTGAACGGCTGGGACGAGGAGAGATCGGTTCGCCCGATCCAGATCAGAAGAAGCTCGGACAACTTCTCGTTGATGCCAGTGATCAGGGCCTCGAATCACAATCTCTTGAGGCTCTGACTCTGGACAACTTGCTACGGTCAAACACCGGTGAGCCTTTGCCAGGTCTGAAGAGGCTTGGCGAGTGCCTGCTCAGTGGCAAAGTTGATATCAGCTATCATAAACAGTTAGAGACGCTTGCCCAAAGATTGGAACAGAAACGGGTGGGGATTGCTCGTCAACTATGGGGACGTTAATTGACCCGGTAGATTAAGGCGGTACTGATGCAAATTATTTATTGCACTGTTGGCAAGTATTTGTCAACGATTTTGTTGACAAATACTTACGAAAAAAACAATAGAGAAGCGATAAAGTTATAATAAACAGGTCTTTGCTTGCAGTTCAATGAGTTGTTCTTGAGGCTCATTCAACAAGCCTATTGCACCTTCGCCTATGGCAAGGGGCAGGGGAAGAGTCAACCGCGAGTTTTTTGTTATGTCTTGCAGATAAATTTGGAGTTATATTTTAAGTTAGCTGGTAAATATTTGTCAACAGATTTGTTGAAAAATACTTTCTGAAAAACAACCGGAAAGCAATAAATTTATAATAAACAAGTCTTTGCTTGTAGTTCATCGACGAGCACTTTCTGGTTTTCAGAGTAATCCACGGGCACTTCGACGAGGTGTACGCCGCCTCTGGTATAACATTTCTCCAGCAGGGGTACGGTCATTTCTGTGGATTTCACGCGGTGCCCCTGCGCGCCGTAGCTGTTGGCGTACATGACAAAATCCGGGTTGTCAAATTCCAGTCCAAAATCGGGAAGCCCCATCCCGTATTGTTTCCAGCGTATCATGCCGTAGGCGTTGTCTCGCAAGATCAGGACGACGAGATTGAGGTTGAGTCTTACGGCTGTTTCCAATTCCTGGCTGTTCATCATAAAACCACCATCGCCGCAGATTGCCATGACCCGCCGGTTGGGATAAAACCGCGCTGCTTCCATTGCCGAGGGCAAGCCCGCGCCCATGGTGGCAAGGGCGTTGTCCAGCAAGACGGTGTTGGGTTGCGTGGTTGGGTAGTTACGCGCAAACCAGATTTTGTACACGCCGTTATCCAGGGCAATGATGCCGTCTTCGGGCAGGACTTTGCGGACGTCCCAGACGAGGCGCTGGGGTTTTATCGGGAAGCTGTTGTCGTTTTCTCCCAGACGAATGTGTTCCTGAATCTGGTCGCGGATGCGCATGTAATAGTCGAAGTCGTGCGAGGCTGTTTTGCCGGTTTTGTCGGCGAGGCGCTGGATCGTGTTTGCAATGTCGCCTACTACTTCCAGTTGTGGAAAATAGACATTATCTACCACGGCGGATTGGAAGTTGATGTGGATGACCCGGGTTGCCCCTTCGTCGTGAGACATGAAAAATGGCGGTTTTTCCACGACATCGTGTCCGACGTTTATGATCAGATCGGCACGTTCAATGGCGCAGTGGAGATAGTCGCCATCGGAGAGTGCTGCGGTGCCCAGGAATAGGGGGTGGAGACCGCCAACGACGCCTTTGCCCAGTTGGGTATTGAAAAAGGGGATGCCGGTTTTGTCGAGGAAGTGCGCCACGGATTCCCAGATGCGCTTGCGGTTGGTGCCCGCGCCCAGGAGGAGCAAGGGGCGCGTGGCTTCTTTGATCATTTTTACCGCGTCGTCAATGGCGCGTTCATTGGCGTCGCCGCGTCTGCAGGTGCTGATATTAAAGACCGGCGTGGTGTGTTCATCAACGGGTTCTTCGGCGACATCTTCCGGGAGTTCCAGGTGTACAGCGCCGGGGCGCTCTTCTTGCGCGAGGCGAAATGCCTCTCGCACCATGGAGGGAATCATATCTACGTTGACGATTTGTCGGGTGTATTTTGTGAGGGGTTCCATCATGCTTACGACATCGATGATCTGAAATTGGCCCTGCTTGCTCTTTTTGATGGGTTTTTGGCCCGTGATCATGAGCAGGGGCATGCCACCCAGTTGGGCATACGCTGCACCTGTTACAAAGTTGGTTGCGCCGGGACCGAGTGTGGCAAGGCAGACGCCCGCTTTGCCCGTGAGCCGTCCGTAGGTTGCAGCCATGAATGCAGCACCCTGTTCGTGGCGAGTCAGGATGAGTTTGATGCTCGATTTGCGAAGGGCTTCCAGAAAGGCGAGGTTTTCTTCTCCGGGCACGCCATAGATATATTCCACGCCTTCATTTTCCAGTGCTTTGACAAATAGGTCCGAAGCGTTCATCGCTTCCTCCGGGTTTATGCGGGGACACTGCGTCCCCTTGTTTTGTACTGGTTGAGCAGGTCGGTCAATCGGGATACGATTTCGGGGTGTTGCGCGTAGAGGTTTTCGCGTTCTCGGTAGCCGGTTTCCATGTCGTAGAGTTGGCCGGGGGCATTATCTGGGGGATCGTCGGGATAATCATTGCCGCCGGAGCTTTGGTGGAGGAGCAATTTCCATTTGCCCTGGCGGATGGCAAATTCGCCTTTGGAAGAGTGATGCACGGTGGCTTCGCGGATGGGTGTCGCGTTCTGACTCGTCAGGATGGGTAAGATGCTGCAACTGTCTTCGCCGGCATTTTCGGGAAGGGTATGGCCGACAATGTCGGCGGCTGTTGCGATGAGGTCTGTGAGACATATAGTTTCGTCGCTGAAGGATCCGGCGGCGACTTTTTCGGGCCAGCGGGCGATGAAGGGGATACGATGTCCGCCTTCCCAGTTGTCGCGTTTGCAGCCGCGGAAGTGATAGGCGCTGTAGTGGTTGTATTCTTGTTTTCGCGCGTGCATAAAGCGTTCTGGTCCGTTGTCGCTGGTGACGATAAAGAGGGTGTTGTCGGTGGCGCCCACTTTTTCAACAGCGTCCATGATTTGCTCCACTGCCCAGTCGCATTCGACGACGAAGTCGCCGTATTTGCCGGCCTGGCTTTTGCCTGTGAATGCTTTGTTTGGCGCGATGGGCGTGTGGGGACCGGTTACGGGATAGTAGAGGAAAAAGGGCTGTTTGTCTGCTGCGTTTTCTTCGATGAAGGAGACCGCTTTTTTTGTGAGGTCCGGGATGACGTGTTCGGGTTTGAGGCCCGGCGCAGCGTGTCCTTCGCGGCCAAAGAGGCCCTGGGGAGCACGGGCTGTTGGCTCGCAGATTGTGCGGTTGTTTTCGAGATAGACATAGGGCGGCATGTCCAGGGATGCGGAGATGCCGTAAAAGTAGTCGAATCCGAGGTCGCACGGTCCGCCGGTAAATGGTTGGGTGAAGTCTATGGCTTCGCCGCGATCCCATCCCAATCTGTAATCTTCAAGGTGCTGGACGCCTTTTTTGCGCGTCCAGTTTAATCCCACATGCCATTTGCCGATGCAAGCGGTGTGATATCTGTGTTGTTTGAGCAGGGATGCGACGGTCAGGCGGTCGGGTTCGATGAGGGGTTCTGAGTATCCGTTGAGGACGCCATTTTGCAGTCGGGTGCGCCAGCAATAGCGTCCGGTTAAGACGCCGTAGCGCGAGGGGGAGCACACGGCGGAGCACGAGTGGACATCGGTGAAGCACATGCCTTCAGCGGATAGGCGATCCATATTTGGTGTTTGGATTTTGGATTCGGAATTGAGGTAGCTGATGTCCCCGTAACCGAGGTCGTCGAAGAAGATATAGACGATGTTGGGATTGGGCATTGGGTCTCCTATAAGGTTTACTCGGCGGGCGCGATGAAGATTTTGTCGCCCTCCTTACACCCAAGTGTCTTTGAGGCGTTTTCGTAGTTGCGAGCGATCCTCAAGCGACCTTCCACTGTCAGGAATGCAACCCACTCTCCGCGCGGTACGTCTCCATAGGTGGTGGCAAGCAACACTGTGAATGTCTGTTCCCCATAGCTGACCTGAAAACGGGTTTTGGGAGAGATGCCAAGTTGCTGCAGGTCGCCTTCGATAAATTCGGTGTTGATGTTGCCGTAGGTCGAGGAGATGCTCTCTATCTTTGTGTAAGCCCCACCTTCCACAAATTTCGCAGACGACACATGATTCGGCGCGATGGTCGCATCTTTGTCTCGTTCAATCTTACCGGTGTCCAGATAGGCGTCGAGCGCGCGCAACGCGGTTTCCCGTTCGATCTCTCTGAGGTTGACGTGTCCGTCGCGTGCCACAGACCAGAATACTGGCACACTCGGTGCCTTTGCCGCTTTCTGGATATACGCCTGGGGTCCCTCCGCTTCACTCTGGTTACTGAGGAAGAGCAACGGGAGACGTGGGGTATAACGCCATTCGTGGGGTTGCTCTGCATCCCGCACTTGCAGTGCCGCCCCCAACGCGAGCAAGCCGTCATAACCTTCGGGAGCGGTCTCGGCGATCAGGGTCACGATCGCGCCGCCCATTGAGCTGCCCTGTACAATTACACGTTCAGGCGCGCCATAAGTTTGGACAATGTGCTGGCGTAGCAGTTCGATGTCCGCTACCGCATCGACGACGATCGCTCCGTTGCGGCGGTAGCTGGTAGATGCGATCATCCAGCCATCGGCAAGCAAATGCTGGTACGTGGGTGACTCTGTGCGAAATTCGGCGCTCAAGGGCGCATTTTCGGAGCGATGGCCGTGCGCCAGCAGCAGGAGTTTTCCATTCCAGGACTCCGGTACGGTGATGACGAATTTTGATTGCTGAAGTTGACCTTCTTCGGTGCGAAATTTAACGGCCTCTGCGGCTGGGGCGAGCAGTCCGCCGATGAGCAGGAAACAGCATATCCCTTGCACGAGTGTTGATCGGTAGATCGTTTTCATGATGGCTCCTTGAAGGTTCCGATGGTGTTTTGATCGGTGTCATTCTGTTCTTTGAGGATTTGCTTTTGGAGGTATTCGGGCAGTTTTAGGACGCGCTGGAAGTAGGTGGGTTCGTCAAAGCGCAGGTTGTTGTTTTTGAATAGGGGGCGGTCTGTGTCGCGGCTGAGGTCGCAGTCGAATCGGGCGAGGACGGATTCGCTCATGCTGCCCCCGCCGTCCGGGTTGATGTGGCAGAGTCCCCAGGTGATGCCGCGGCCGTCGCCGTTGTCGGCAAATGCGTCGGGTACAAAGGGTCCGGGTGCGACGGGGGGTACTTGGAGCAGGGATTTCATTTCAAAATGGAGGCCGTCTGGCGCGTATTGTACGGTGTTTTTTTCGGGTCCGTCCAGGCTGACGATTGCGGCGATGCCCTCTTTGTAGGGCCAGAGGCAGGTTTCGTGGCCGGAGTTGAGGACGGGATTTAGCGGTGATTTTTGGTATGGTCCTTCCGGGTGATCGGCTATGGCAACGCCCTGAGCGCGGATGATGTTTGCGCCGCCGCGTTTTTGACCGGGCGAGCCTTTGTAATACATGTGGATTTTGCCTTTGTAGATGAGGGGGAAGGGGTCGTGTATGCAGTTGCAGTCCCAGTCGTCGGGTCCGCCGGGTTCTACGATCGGCCTACCCAGTCGCGTCCAGGGTCCATGGGGAGAGTCGGCGATGGCGATGGTGACGGGGCACGAGTCGCCGCCTTGAATGACTTCGCTGTATGCCTGGTGGTAGAGGTAGTATTTGTTTTTCCAGACGAGGATGTCGGGGGTGCAGTTTGAGCGCCAGCCAAATTCGCCTTTTGGTAGGCGCGTGGCGGCTGGTCCCTGTTCTTTCCAGTGAAAGCCGTCTTCGCTGGTGGCATACCAGATGTCTGCGAGGTCCCAATCGACAGAGGGGATTTCGTCGGTGGCGTTTTCGTGTCCGACGGGGGGACCTTTTGTGCGCCGGCATGTGTACCAGACGTAATAAGTGCCGTCGATGCGGAGGACTTTGGATGGGTCGCGGCGAGAGACGTTGGGTTCTCGTGAGAACCCTTCGAGGGGGGAGTATTTGAAGTTGCTGAAGAATTCATTGCCGCGATCTTCATGGGGGTTCCATATATCGTACATGCGCTCCATCGAGGCGCTGAGTTCGCGGTCTGGTTTTTCAAGTGGCAGTTTAGCGGGAAAGGGCGTTTGCATGGGTGTTCCTCTGGTGGTAAATGTCCAGCAGTTTTGCTGAGAGGGATTCAACGAGGTGGCTGTGTTGTTCTGATGCGATGAGGTTCTGGCGTTCGTCTTCTGTGGGGTTGTCTTTTAAGTTGAAGAGGGCGTGGTGTTTTAGTTCGCCTTCTACGATGAGTTCTTGCCCGACGATCAATTTCCAATCGCCATCTCGCAGCGAGAGCATGGGTCCCATGATGTAGTCGTCGTGGAGGACGAGGGGGTGGGGTTCAAATTCATCATCCTGTAGGCCGGTGAGGAAGGGCGCGATGCTGGTGCTGTCTTCGGCAAATCCCGTGCGTGAGGATGCTTCGATGCCGACGAGGTCTGCGATGGATAATATGAGGTCGTTGAGTCCATAGGTGATGTGGCTGGTGCGCCCGGGGGTCGCGTCGTTGCCGTCGCCGATGTTGCCCTGTTTCCAGAAGGCGATTGTGGGTACGCGATGGCCGCCTTCGTGGATGTGGGCCTTGCGGCCGCGGTAGTAGCCGCTGGATTCTTTGCCCGCGTTTTCTGCGCCATTGTCGCTGGAGAAGATGAAGAGGGTGTTGTCGATGAGTTTGTGGCCGGGGTTGCGCGGGTCGTCGTGGGTTTCGAGGTAGTTGAGCAATTGGCCGACTGCGACGTCGTTTTCGTATATGAAGTCGAGGCGTTCGGGTGTGTTGTGCTCGCAGCCGCCGACCTGGTCGCGCTGTTTGCCCCATTCGGTGCTTTCCCAGCCATTGGGGTCGTTGGTGGTGGCGTGTGGGCGCGAGAGTTCGCGGTTGCCGTTTTTGAAATGCGCCTGTCCCGTGATGGGTACGCCGTTGAGTGCGTCGCAGGGCGTGTGGGGTGTGTGGTTTGAGTTGGCGGCGTAGTAGAGGAAGAAGGGCTGTTGTTTTGTGTCTTTTGTGAGATGATCATCGAGAAAGCCGACGGCGTGCTGGAAGTTCATGGGTCCGGTTTTATACAGGTCGTAACCCGCGATGTCGTGAGGGTTTTTGCCGGTTGCGCCGATGCAGCGACGGTTTTCGATCCAGCCCGCATTGGCAGAGGTTCCATGGCTTCGGTTGGTGATGAAGTGGTAGTCAAAGCCGTGTTCTTCGGGGCAGTCGGTCAGGGGTTGGCGCACGTCTGCGTCGTCCCATCCCTCGGCGGGTGAGCCGTCGGATTTTGTGTAGGTGAGACCTACGTGCCATTTTCCCGAGATGCCCGTGCGATATCCGGCTTTTTTGAGGATGGTGGCGAGTGTGGGACGTTCTTTTTCTATGAGTGGCGGATAGTGGGGACCAAAGGCGACTTTGTGTTTGAGTTGCGTGCGCCAGCAATAGCGTCCGGTGAGGAGGGCGTAGCGCGTGGGGGTGCATACGGTTGATGGGGTGTGTGCATCGGTAAAGCGCACGCCCAGGCGCGCAAGGCGTTCCAGGCTGGGGGTGTGGAGTTGTTCGTCGTCGCGATTGCCGGTCCAGTCCTGATACGCGCTGGTGTCGCCCGTACCCATGTCATCGACGAGGAATATGATGATGTTGGGTTGCATGTGTCTCCTTATTTCATGTCGAGGAGTTGAACGCTCAGATAAGAGGGTCTTTGAGAGGGTAAGAGGATGGCGCAGATGGTATTTTCGCCAGGGGTCAGGAGATCGTATTCATCAGGATGGAGCATGGCGCAGGTTTCCGAGATGGGTGCGGAGTGCTGCCTGACGCGGAGGCTGCGGATGAGTTGGCCGTTGATGAAGATCTGGCAGTCGGCAGATGAGGTGACGTAGAATAGGGGTTTATCGGGGCGCTGGTTCAGGTCGATGGTGGTGCGGAGATAGATGAGGGCGTCTTCTGCTGTGCCATAAGGACCTTTGCCCGCGTTCCAGGATGAATCGTCGAAGTGCGTCTGACACCAGTCGCCGCCGCAGTTTGGCAGGTTGTCGCGGGGCGAGGTGTGTATGGAGGGGAGGGTAGATACGTCGCCCGTGCTGTATCGCCATTCGGTGTGGGGACCGATGATGGTTTCAAATTGCGGGGGATCCCAGAGTGTGGCGTGGATTTTGCCGAGTTCGTCGGGGTCGATTTTGGAGATTTTGCGGTCGTAGGTGAGCCAGCCGTTGAGTTCGTGTTCGACGTCGGTGATCTGGGTATATACGACGCCGTTGAGGGGGGTGAGGCCGACCATTGCGCGGAGGTTTTCGACCCAGAAGCGATAGTCTTCTTCCATGGCCTGGGGCGTCGGATATGTGGGGCGGGTGATGTCGTTGATGTGGTCGATGTGTTCGGATGGCTCTTCGTGGTCGTACCAGGTGTGGCCCGGGATGCAGAGGTTGAATCCGCCCGCTTCGCCCAGGAGGACGATGCGGTCATTCGCGCTTTGTTGTTGCGCTGTGGCGGGGTAGAAGGTGTAGTCGTGTATGTCGCAGATGTCGCCCGTGCCCATGTCGGCCCAGCCGCTGGCACTGGTGACGAGGCGAGAGGGGTCGCGTTGTGCGACGTGGTCTGTGAGGCGTTCGGTGTCGTGCTGCCCCCAGCCTTCGTTGAAGATGATCCACTGGACGACACTGGGATGGTTGTGGAGCCAGTCCATGATGTTGTCAAATTCGGTCTGCCACTGTTGTGCGGCTTCGGGGGTGACGTTTTGTCCGAATTTGGGCATGCAGACCATGTCTTGCCAGACCAATAGGCCGAGCCGGTCGCAGTGATAGTACCAGCGGTCGGGATGGGTTTTGACGTGTACGCGCACCATGTTGCAGGCGATTTGTTTGAGGTACTGGAGGTCGAAGAGGATGGCTTCGTCAGATGGCGGGGTGAGGATGCCGTCGGGCCAATAGCCCTGGTCCAGGGGTCCGAGTTGAAAGATGGGTTGGTCGTTGAGGAGGAAGCGTTTGATGCCGTTTTCGTCTTTGCCAATGGCTATTTTTCGCATGCCGAAGTAGCTGTCGATGGTGTCGATGGTTTCGCCGTTGTGCTGGACTTTGACTTTGAGGTCGTAGAGGAAGGGGTGGTCAGGATGCCAGAGTTTTGCGTTTGGAATGTTGAGGGAGATGGTGCGGTCGGCCCGTCCGGTTGCTTCGGAGATTTGCCGGTTGCCGTCGTAGGCGATTGTTTGAATTTGGCAATTCTTCAAGTTTTCGCCTGAGACAGTAATATCTATCTTTTCAGCGTCTATATCGGGTGTGAGGCGAAGGGTGCGGATGGATTGCTCTGGTACGGCTTCGAGCCAGACGGTTTGCCAGATGCCGCCGGTGGGTTGATACCGAAATCCCTGGCGGTTTTCCGGCATGATTTGTTTGCCCAGGGCTTGCGGCTGTTGCTCGGTGGCGTCCCAGCAGGAGACGATGAGTTCGTTCGCGCCGTCTGTTAAGTGTTCGGTGATGTCAAAGGTGAAGGGGTCGTATCCGCCGCGGTGTTGTCCCGCTTTCTCACCGTTGACATAGGCACTGGTTTCCCAGTCGGATGCCTGGAAATGGAGGAGTACGCGTTTGCCCGCCCATGCGTCGGGAAGGGTGATATTTCGGCGATACCAGAGACGCTGGTTCGGGCGGAGAATTTCCATGATGCCCGAGAGGGGGGCGTCAATGGCAAAGGGTACGAGAATTTGACCCTGATAGGTATCAGGTGCGCTGGTGGTGCCGATGGGTTCGAGGGCGTAGTCCCACAAGCCGTTGAGGTTTTGCCAGTGTTGGCGCACCATTTGAGGGCGCGGGTGTTCTGGCAGGGCGTTGTCGGGGGAGACGTTTTCCGCAAAAGGCGTTGAGATGTGTTTGGTCACGGGGTTATAGACCATCTCTTAAGCTACCTTTTTAGGTCTTCTTTGTGTCTGACCTCTGGGTTCGCTGTCCCAGCGCAGTGCCTGGAGGCGATGCATGGCGGCTCTGAGCGCTTCGGGCGTGCCGATGCGATAGAGGCCGTGTACCGCAAATCCGCGAACGTAGTGGTTGCCATCGCGCATGGCGTCTGCCAATTCGGGAATGGCTTCTTCGGCATGGATGCCCAATCGCGCGAGGGAGAGGGCGGCATTGCGTCGCACAAAGTCGCTTTCATCCGTGGCGAGGATGTCGGCGAGGGGGCGCACAGCTTCCGTGCTGTTCTGACTGGTGGTGCCCAGGGATTCCGCGGCATGCGCGCGTGTGTCTTCGTCGGTGTCCTGCAACAGGGCGATGAGGTCGGGCGTGGCTGATTTTGCTCGCAAGCCCAGGTCGCCGAGTACATCGACTGCGCGCATGCGGATTTTGGAGTCCGGATTTTTGGTGAGGTCGATCAGTGCGGGTACGGCGACTTCGCCGACGTTTGTGAATCCGTATCCGGCGTTTCGAGGTGGGTTCTCATCTTCCGTGTCTTTGAGTGCGTCGATCATGGCGGGGATCGCTTTTTCACCCTGTAATCCGAGGGTGTAGGAGGCATGGAGGGCAGCGGCTTCGTCTGGATTGGCGAGTTGCCCGCTCAGGGTTTCGATTGATCCTCCGTTGCTCGCATGTTCGGGCGCTTTGCCCAGGTGCCAGTCCCACATGGCCTGCCATATCGGTTCTTGTGGATCGTCGGATGCGACCCATGTTTCATCGCTGTGATCCCATGTCGGTTCGGTAGGCTCGGTCATGCGCGTGAATAGGAATTTGACCATGTGGCGCGTGATGTCCGTGTAGTTGGCTTCTTTTTTGTGCAGGATGTCGTAGTGGATGAGTGCGACGGTTCCCGCGGGTCCGGTTGTGAAGAGGTGTTCTCCATCCTGGTCGCGGGCGGTGATGTATTGCGATCTGGGGGTTACGCTGGTCGGTCCCATTTCGCGGGGTGTGTCCTGGGGGTAATACATCGCCATCATCCAGCGGCAGTGGTGATGGCGGCGGTTTTGGTCGGCGCAAAATCGGCTGTTGTGCAAGCTGTCTTTGTGCATGGTGCGCGCATCGCTGCCCGGGCGGCTTTCGTGTACGTGACGGTGCAGGTGCAGATAATAATCGGGTCCGAGGATGCTGGAAAATGCGCCGTGGACAATGGGGTGATCCCATACGTCTTGCAGTTCTGGTACGGCGGGGAGGAGGTTGTTGCCGGGATTTCTGCCGCTGTTTTTTTCGAAGGATTCATCAATGCGTTTATAGACTTTTTCGTGAAATCCCTCCGGGAAGTCGGGGTGGAGGATCAAATATCCATCGCGGATGAATTGCTGCATTTGCTCGTCGGTCAATAAGACGGGTTTGTCTGCCATGGCAGTTTCCTTTCTCGTTTTTATTGGGTGATTAGATCATGTAATAAATATACAATGTCTCTATTTAATCAAGTACATTTTGTTTCCCATGGGATGATCGCATGCTACAATTGCAACACGATACTGCCCTGATTTTTCTCATTGAGCGCATCCATGTAATCCCTGCGCTCAAAGAACTGGCTGGTGTCGTAGAGGAAGGCGTATTTGCCGTTCCGATCACAGCCGGTTTCGAGGGCGACGCGGTTGATTTCGGCGATGTTGGGATAGGAGGGCCAGAGGATACCTTCTTCACAGTAGGAGGTGTCGATGAAGTAGCGTTTGTAAATGCCACCGCCGGGTTTGGGTCGGCGGGCGTGTTGCAGGGCGGAGTGGACGATGATGATGGAGCCGGGGGTCAGGTTGTCGATGGTGCGCGAGCCGGGCAGGTCTTCGAATTGAAATTGGCGAAAGGCATCGTTGGCCATGACTTTTTTGTGGGTGCCGGGCATGACGAGGAGGTCGCCCACTTCGCCGTTCAGGCCGTCCATGTACATGAATACGTGGACCATGAGGTGCGAGCGATTTGTGTGTGGGATTTGTGCGTAATCCTGATGCCATGCTACCCCGCGTTCTCCGGGGAGTTGCCACCGGGCGTGGATGTGGTGATGGACGAATTTTTTGCCTTTCATCAGATCGGCCACGCGATCTACAACGCTCGGTTCAGATGTGAGCAGGCCGAGTTCTGGATACGCCATGAGCATGCGGCGTTTGTCCGTTTCGCGGTCGATCATGAGTTGATCGACATCGGCTTTGATGCGTTCGTTGAGGTCGTGGTCGAAGAGGCCTTCGAATACGAGGTATCCCTCTTCGTCGAATTGGGCGATGTCATCGGGTGTGAGATGGTTCATGTGTCCTCCCCTAAATGGATGTACGCCAGATGCATATCGGGGTTGCCGTGGGCAAAGTTGCCGTCGCAGGCCCTGAGGAGTTGGCGTGCGAGTTGATCGGCTTTGTCGGGATATTCGGCAGCGAGGTCGTTTTCTTCCCGGTAGTCGTCCAGGATGTTGTAGAGTTGAAAGCCGTTGGTTTTGTTGATGTGGCGCAATTTCCAGCCGTCGGCTGTGGTGAGGGCGGGACCGAGGCGCGAGGAAAAGACGACGGGTGCGTGGGGGCGTTGCTCTTTGCCCAGAAGGGTGGGTAAGAAGGATTCGCCGTCTTTCCAGTCGGGTGTTTCCTGTCCTGTGAGATCGGATAGCGTGGGCATAAAATCGTAATTGGCGATCATGTGATCGGTTGTGCCGGGGGAGATGTGACCGGGCCAGCGCGCGATGTAGGGCAGGCGGGTGCCGCCTTCCCAGCTCGTCCATTTGAGGCCGGCCATGCCGTCGTTGCCATTAAATACATCACCGCTTTGTTCTGTTGTGTGTCGGGTGGTGATGTCGTCATAGCGAATGCCGTCGAGGCTTTGTCTTTTGACGGTGCGGCCTTGTTGTGCGGCGTAGATTTCGTGGCCGTTGTCAGAGCTGAAGAAGACGATGGTGTTGTCGGCAATGCCGAGTTCGTCGAGTTCATTGAGGATGATGCCAACGGTGTCGTCGAGGCGGAGGATCATGGATGCGTATTCTTTTTCAAAGCCGGTGAGTTCTGGCGCGTCTTTTACACCCGGGTGAATTTCGGGAACGGAGATGGGTCCGTGGGGCAGTTGCGAAGGGTGGAAGAGGAAGAAGGGTTGGTTGCGATTTTTGCGGAGGAAATCGACGATTTTGTCGTTGAAGAGGTCCTGGGAGTAGGTGACTTTCCCGGTCATGTCGTGACGGATGGCCGCGTTTTCCGGGGATTCTGAACCGGGGTGGTTGCCGCAGTCGGGATGGGTGTTGCCGGGTATTTCGAAGATGTCGCCATTTTCAAAGAGGAATGGCGGATAGAAGCCGTGGCAGAGTTGATGATCGTAGTAGCCGTAGTGGTAATCCCATCCATGCCGATGAATGCGTTCTGGTGTTGTGGCAAAGCCCCATTCGAGTTTGCCGATTTGTCCCGTGACATAGCCAGCGCGTTGCGCGATTTGCGCGAGAAAGACTTCGTCGGGGCGTTCTTGAAGGCCGGTATTATTGATGAGTTCGGCGATGTGTTCAAAGGTCATCGTGCCTTCGGCCATGGGGCGGTAGAGACCGCCTCTGGTGAAGGTCCATCGGCCCGCGTGTGCGTCGTGATAGCCGGTCATGAGGCTGGCGCGCGCCGGGGCGCAAAAGATGCAGCCATAGGCGCGGGTGAATTGCAAGCCTTCGCGGGCGAGGCGGTCGATATTGGGGGTTTGAAAGTGTTTTTGGCCGTAGCAGGAGAGCATGCCGCGGCCCAGGTCGTCGCCGTAGATGTAGATGATGTTGGGATTGGACATGGATATTCCTTTTATAGTTCGGTGACATCGATGGCTTTGCGCTGTGTTGTGGCTTTGTGCGCGGCGTGGATGAGCGAGAGGTTGTGACGGGCGTGTTCGGCGGTGATGGGGGGAGGATTGCCTTCTGCGAGTGCTTTGAAGGTGGCGGCAAAATAGTTGGCGTGTCCGGCGCGGGATAGGGCGTCATTGTCGAGGCCGTGGTCGAGGTCAACGGGTTGCCATCTGCGGTCGGCTTTGTCGAGGTAGCGGAGTTCGCGTCCGCGTCCGACAATGCGGATGGCATGTGTGCGGGTATAGACTTCGCATATACTCTGGTCACCGCCGGGCATGCCCCAGGATGTTGAGACGGTGGAGATTGCGCCGTTTTCGTGTTCAAAAAGGAGAAAGGCGACGTCATCGACGTCGAAGTCGAAGAATTTGGTCTGTACGCGGGCTTCGACATAGCGCACGGGTGAGCCGATCATGGTTTCGATGAGGTAAATTTCGTGGTAGGCACTGTCGCCGATGCAACCGCCGCCGGCTGCTCTGGATGCGCGCCAGACGCTGTTGGGGTCGGCCTGATCCTCTGTTTTGCCAAAGAGGGAGAGGGCGCGGCCCGTTTGGGGTGTGCCTGTGTTTTCCTCGCGCAATAGTCGGAGTGCTTCTGCGGTGCCGGGTGTGTAGAGGAAGTTGTGTACGATGGCGTAGGGGACGTTGTGTTTTTTTACGGCTTCGAGGAGGCGGTCGGCTTCTTCGAGGGATGTTGCCATGGGTTTTTCCGAGATGATGGCGACGCCCGCCTGTGCGGCTTCGATGACGTGTTCGGCGTGCAGGTGATGGGGGGTGGCGATGATGACGGCGTCGAGTTCGGCGCGGTCGAGCATGTGGCGGTGGTCTTCGTAGCGTTGTTCTGAAATGATGTCTGCTGCTGTGCCAACGCGATTTCTGTTTTCGGGGATGGGATCGGCTATTGCCGAGATATTTACGAGGTCGGGTATGTCGAGCAGGCCCTGGAGATGGGATTTTTGGACGATGCCGCCGCAGCCGATCAGGCCGAGGCGGATGTTTTGTTCACGAGGCATTGCGATGGTTCCTTTCTGCGATTTTCTGTGCGATGTATTCCGCGTCGCGTCCCACGCCGCGCAGGAGATGCGATCCGACGGTGTGTTGAAATTTTAAGCCGACGAAGAACAGGCCCGGGATGCAGACGCCGCGTGTGTGAATGGGGCCGTTTTTGTCAAATGCGGTTTTGGGATGGTGTACGCGGATAAATTTGTGGTCGGGTCTAAAGCCGGTACACCATAAGACGGTCAGGTTTTTTAGGCTGATAATTTCGCCGTCGGCACAGTGGATTCCGCGGTGGTCGGCATCTATTACGCGGCCAACCCGTTGTACGCCGTGGTGTTTTGAAAGCCAGCGCGGCGATGGTGCCATGGCGGGGTCGCCTCCTTGCCATTGGTGCATAATGCGCCGTCCGATTCGCGTTTGTCGCTGGATTTCAAATACTGGGAGCATGCGGGAGAATACACCGATGGGGATGCCCAGTATAGACCAGGGGACGACGCCGTTGCCGCTGAGTGCAAATGAGAGGGTTTCAAATTGGTCCGATTGCGCCAGGTCCAGGCAGATTTGAACCCCACTGCTGCCGCTGCCGACGATGAGGACATTTGGCGTTGTGATCTGGTCGGGTTTTCGATAGGTTGATGAGTGTAACTGGGGGGTTGTTTGCGGCAGGTTTTTGGCGGCGTCTGGGACAAAGGGTTGGGCTGCATGCCCGGTGCAGATGGCGACGTTGGTTGTTTGATAGGTTTTGGTGTCTGTATGGACGTGCCAGGTGTTTTCTCCTTCGGCGACTTGTGTGACGGTGACGCCTTCTTTTAATGGGGGATTGACCATCTGACGATACGTCTGGAAATAGTCGAGTGCTTCTTCGCGTGTGGCAGTGTCATACCACGCTTTTTGCGGTGCAAATGGTTTTTGCATGCCGGGCAATGTGTTCATCCAATTTGCGGTGTTTAACCGAAAGCTGTCCCAGCAGTTGTGCCAGGCAGAGAACGCCCGGTCGCGTTCCAATACGAGGTGCTCGACCCCGCGTTGTTGCAAGTAATAACTCAGTGTTATGCCGGCCTGCCCACCGCCGATAATGATGGTGTTCATGGTATGGTTTTCAGAAAAATAAAAGTATCCGCAGATGGACGCAGATAGACGCAGATAAAAAAGGTTGTCATCGCGGCATGATGTTGAGCCGCGATCCAGCCTATCAAATAAGAAAGGTTACTCTTTACACTTCAAAATAGCGCGTTGCCAAAGGATTTGCAAGCCAGTTCAAATTTGGTCTGACGGTGGGGGATTTTGGTTGTATATTGGCGGGGTGAGTTTTGATTATTCGATTGAAAGGATGGGATTATGTTGATGACTGGCGGTCAGGCTGTGGTTGAGACGCTGGATGCCTGGGGGGTGGATGTGGTGTTTGGGATTCCGGGGGTTCACACGCTGGCGCTTTACGATGCGCTGTACGAGCATCCGCGGATTCGGCATGTGACGACGCGGCACGAGCAGGGGGCGGGTTTTATGGCGGATGGGTATGCGCGGGCTTCTGGGCGTGTAGGCGTGGCGTTGACGACGACGGGACCAGCGGCGGTGAATGCGTTGACGCCGATTGGGGAAGCGCACGCGGAGTCGTCGCCCGTGTTGCTGATATGCAGTGGCCCGACGGATGAAACCAATGGCACAGATGCGGGTGTCTTACATGATATGCGCGATCAGTTTGGCACGTTGTTTTCGGTGACGGGACGCGGGCAGCGCGTGTCGCGTGTGGAGGAGATACCGGATGCGCTATCAGAGGGTTTTGAGGCGATGAAGTACGGGCGTCCCCGGCCCTATATTTTGGAGGTTCCACTGGATGTTTTTAAGGAAGAGGCAGAGGTAAATATTGACGAGCCTGCGCACCGTCCGCCGCACAAGCCTGAGGAGGCCGCGCTCGATGCGGCGGCGGAGATGATTCAGTCTGCGAGGAAGCCGGTGTTGATTGCGGGTGGGGGAACGCAAGATGCGAGTGATGATGTGATTCAGTTGGCGGAGAAACTCGGATTGCCGGTGGCTGTTACTGCGAATGGACAGGGGGCTGTTCCGGCGGATCACCGATTGCTGGTGCGCGGTGAGAGGATGAACAAGTGTTTGAATGAGGCGGATGTGGTGATTGCTGTGGGTACGCGTTTGGGTTTTCGGTTTGAGCAGATGTGGAAGGGGACACCGGAGAAGCTCATTCATCTGGATATTGATCCGGATGTGATCGGGCGGTCGTTTGAGCCAGATGTTGCGCTGATTGGCGATGCTGGTGCGGGGTTGAGGGGTTTGTACGCGCGTTTGGATGGGGTAAAGACCGCTTGGGATGTCCGTGGTTCTGTGTCGCAGGCGTCCGGTCAGTGGGAGGAGAGCCCTTTTCCAGAGTTGCTGGGGATTTTGCGGGATGTTCTGGATCGGGATGCGGTGGTTGTGAACGATATGACGATGATTAGCTATCAGGCGCGTCGCCATTTTCCGGTTTATCAGCCGCGCACGTTTTTGTCGCCTACTGTTTATGGAACGCTGGGGTTTTCCATGCCGGCGGCTGTGGGTGCCAAGATCGCGTGTCCAGATAAGCAGGTGGTGTCGCTGTGCGGCGATGGTGGGTTTATGTACACGGCGACAGAGCTTTCTACCGCGGTTCAGCAAAAAATATCTCTACCGGTTGTTTTGTGTAATGACAATACTTATGACGCGATTAAACGAGCGCAGGATCGGGAATGTGATGGGCGGAATATTGCCGTGGCGTTGGCGAATCCCGATTTTGTGATGTTTGCACAGAGTTTTGGTATGCAGAGTGTTCGCGTGACTGATGGACGGGGGTTTGGCGAGGCGCTCGAAGAGGCGTTGCAGGCCGAGGGTCCGACGTTGATTGAGGTTTTTTTACCGGAGTATGCCTGATAAGTGCATCCTTATGAGTGGTAGATAGAGATAGGACACAGGTGCAGGGGGTTTTTATGGCAACAAAACGAAAAAAGAGGCGGCACAGAGGGGCCGCTGGCAAGGCGAATGCGGATTTGACGGCGCATATTCGGTCGCTGGGGTTGACGAGTGTGGGGCAATATCAGGCGTGGTGTCGGGACCATGGATTTAATGGGGCGCTGAATAAGAGTTGGCAGGAGCGGCGGCAGGAGCGCAAGGTGGCAGATCGGGCGATTGATGAGGCGTTGGCCGAGCAGGAATTTGTGCGCCATATCAGTGCGTTGGGGTTAAAGACGGTTGCGGATTATACCGCGTGGTGTACTGCGCACGGGTTGAGTACGGGGACGCATAAGAGTGTTGCTCAGCGCAAGAAAGAGTGCGATTTGGCCGAGCGCATAGAGAGCGATGCGGTTTTGGCGAGGATGAAAAATCACACGCGGCGGCCGCAGGAGACGATTCGGGCGATTTATGAGGGCAAGCTGTCGGAGGCGGAGTTGAATCGCCCGCATTTGCAAAAGATCCAGCGGGCTTTTGATGGGTTGGGGAGAGATCGCAAGGGACGGCGCGCGCTGTTGCAGTTGTTGCTTCATGTGGAGAAACGGGGCGATTTTTTTGACGTCAAGCCCGCGATTGTGCGTCTGGGACCTTCTGATGGCAATACATTTATCGAGGGTTTGGGCGCGCTGGCGCATTGGCACAAGCGGTGGTTGCGCGATCCGGCAGAGTGGCGGCCAGATTCGCACAATGGGCGCAAGCAGTTTGGCTCACTTGCGCGACATTTGCTCGCGAAGTACGATGTGCCCGCGTTTATGGATATTGCGTGGTTTCTCGGCGAGGAAGACGAGGCGCGGCAGCAGCAGGGATGGTTTGTGCATGTGGGAACGGGCGGGAATATCCGCAAGGCAGATGTTCCGCTGACGCTGACGAAGAAGATGGCGCATTTGTTTTTGGAGTCGCCGCACGATTACACGATTTACGAGGCGTTTCGGCGCGGTCAAATTCTGGGGCTTGGCGGGGAAGAGCCGCTGGTGCGCGCGGTGAACAGTACGCGGTTGGGGTCGTCTTTTGAGTGCGAAGATTTCTGGCATAAGGTGGTGCATTTTTTTGTGAATAATCCAATGCTCGATCCCGATGAGGTGGGACCGATTGTGGATTATATTCACAACCAGAAATACGTGCCTCGGGAAGAGACGGTTGGTGGGGAGGTTGTGCAGTTGCCGCCCGAGCAGCCGAATTTTTCAATTAAGGGGCGCAGTATGGTCAAGTTGCTGCGGCAGGTCGAGATGTGGCACCGGCAGTTGGCGCGGCAGAATCGCTTGCCCGCAAAGGTGTGGGCGCCTTCGGGTCTCAATGAGCTGGATTGGACGGCGACGGATAATTATGGGAATGAAAAGGAGCGGTGGACGATTACAGAGTTGCTGTCGGTCAAAGAGTTGTCCCTCGAGGGACGCAAGATGCACCACTGCGTGGGGTCTTATGCGAATAATTGCAAGACCGGGAGGTCATCGATCTGGACGATGCAGGTTACAACGCCGGAGAATGAGACGCATCGGGTGATGACGATTGCGGTGCAAAATGGCAGCCGAAGCATTACGCAGGCGCGCGGGAAGTGCAATGCGCGACCCAATGGCAGGACGCCGAGTGGCAAGCGTCGGGATTTTAGCAAGGAGTATGAACGCCATTTGCGGAAGTCGCGCCATGTGTTGTATTTGTGGCGAGAGCAAGAGGGGTTGTCTATGTCGCGTGGTGTGTGAGGGAATAGACGAATAGACGAATAGACGAATCGGCGGATCAACCAATCATAGCAGTTCATAGGCGCACAGGTGTCGGCTATTCATATCGCAATGCTGTCGCTGGATCGGTCAGGGCTGCGCGAATCGCCTGTGTGCTCACGGTCATGATCGCGATTGCCATTGTTAGCAATCCGCTCGATACAAAGACCAGCGCACCCAGATCTATGCGATACGCAAACCCTGCCAACCATTCATTCATGACCCAATAGGCCAGCGGAAATGCGATTAGATTGGCCAGCAGGACCAGAATTACAACTTCTCGCGAGAGCAAGCGTATGATATTGGGGACGGATGCGCCCAGGGTCTTGCGGATGCCAATTTCTTTGGTGCGTTGCTCTGCTGTAAATGCCGCGAGGCCAAACAGGCCCAGACACGCGATTATAATCGCCAGCCCGGCAAATACAGTTATAAGTGTTCCTATCCGTTGTTCAGCCAGATAAAAGTTCGCTAAGTTTTCGTCTAAAAATCGGTACTCAAACGGCTTTTCGGGGATATATTTTCGCCACATTTCGCCGATATATTTAAGTGTTTCATCAATATCCTGACCGCGAATTTTTAGTGTTAGTACGTTGAACTTGGGTTGCCACATTGCAATCGCCACTGGGCGAATGACTTCGTGTAGCGACCGGTTGTGAAAATCTTTTACCACGCCGATTACAACGCCTTTTTCCCGGTTGTGCGCAGCCCATCCGAACTCCCTTCCTATCGGCTCGGTCCACCCCAATCGCTTCACGGCAGTTTCGTTCAGGATAAATGCCTGAGATGTATCGGTTGTCACTGATAGTGAAAAATTGCGGCCCGCTGTGAGTTCCAGATTATAGGTGTCTAAAAAGGCTTCATCCACGCCCAGGACGCGCATCCGCCAGTCTTCACTTCCCCTGCCTTCGGGAAATACCCTGTCCAGTTGTCCCCCATATCCCATCGAAGAATGCGATGCCGATGCTTTCAAGATGTTTGGGTGCTTCAGATATTCATTTTTAATATTCAAATAATCATCCGTCAATCGCCGATCTGTAGAAAATAGATAGGTCATGACCATGAGATCTTTATCAAATCCCAGATTTTTATTTTGCACATAATTCAACTGTTGATATACCGTGTATGTGCCCGCGATTAAAAATGTCGAGATCGCAAATTGAAATATCACGAGGATCTGTCGCAGTCGACCGCTTTTGGTACTCGAAATAAGCGTGCCTTTCAGTACTGTTACGGGCCGAAAACTGGACAAAAATAGCGCGGGATATCCTCCGGAGAGCAGGCTTACCAGTACGGTTAAAACAAATAGTCCGGCAATCGCATACCACAGGGTCTGTCCTTCGAGTGCTATTGTTTTTCTGGCAAAGTTGTTCAGGAGGGGGAGAGAAATTTTCACAATGATTAGCGACAATAGCCCGGCCAACAGTGCGGTCAAAAATGTCTCTCCCAAGAACTGTCGGATCAATTGGGCGCGATAGGCTCCCACTACTTTTCGCAATCCGACTTCGCGTGCCCGTCGCGCAGAGCGCGCTGTTGACAGGTTCATAAAGTTGATGCACGCAATCAGTAAAATAAAAAGTCCGATGATTGCAAACAGGTACACATACGTGATGTCGCTGTGAAATGAGATGCCATAATCCACTTTGGAATACAGATAGATTCGCTCTAAGGGCTGCAAAAAATAGGTGCTCTTTTTGACGATTTCATCGCCCATGTATCGCGCCATGAATTCGGGCAATTTTGCTTCGAGTGCTTTCGCATCTGCGCCTTCTCGCAATAAGATGTAATTGTGTGCTGGTCGCCAGGTTGAATCCACCGCCCAGTTTTCAAATACGTTTCGCGTCCAATAGGTATTTACGGTTGCACATACAATGTCAAATTGCATGGTTGATTGTCGAGGCGCGTTTTTCAGTACCCCGGTAATCGTATATACCCCGCCCATATACCGATCATCGACGGTAAGCACTTTTCCTATTGGGTCGTCATCCCCGAAAAATCGCCGCGCGGTTGCCTCTGTCACCAGGATGGAAAGCGGTTCTTTGAGTACTGTCGCGCGATCTCCCTTCACGAGTTCAAAATCGAAGACATCCAAAAAATCGGGATCTGTCAAACAGAATCGCTGATTGAATTTGCGGTCTTTATACGTGGTCCAGATATAGCCCCACGACAGGTATCGCACGACTGTTTCGATTTCTGAATAGTCTTTTTTGAGCGCGGGTCCCGCTGCGCCCGATGTGCCAAAACCCATGTCGCGGGTGCCGTCATCGTTGCGCATCTCGCGGAGCAATTTGTAGATCCGATCGCTCTTTTTGTGAAACCGATCTACGCGAAATTCATCGTGAATGAATAATCCGATGAGGACACAACAAGCCACACCTACCGATAATCCCAGTACATTGATCAGCGAGTATCCCTTGTGGCGCATCAAATTTCGCAGGGCGATTTTCAGATAGTTTTGGAACATGTTTAACGTCAGAAATTAAGTGTCATTCATACCGCAGCGACTCAACGGGATTGGCTATGGCGACTTTGATCGCTTGAAAGCTCACGGTAAGGCAGGCTATAATCAGAGACAGGATGCCAGCGAAAACAAAGACGCGCCAGCCCAGAGATGTGTGGTACGCAAAATCATTTAACCACTCGGTCATAAAGTGATAGGCCAGCGGGGCGGCCAGCGCAAAGGAGATGACAACCAGCCTGATGAACTCTTTGGAAAGCAGAATGACGAGATGGGGAATAGACGCACCGAGAACTTTTCTAATGCCGATTTCCTTGGTGCGTTGTTCGGCGGTATAGGACGCCAGGCCAAACAGACCCAGGCAAGAAATAAAAATGGCGAAAATGGCGAAAAAAGTGGCCAGCGTGCCCATCGTGCTTTCGTTGCGATACATGTTTTCAAACTGTTCGTCCTGAAAAGAAAATTCAAAAGCACGGTCCGCATTGAATTTCTTAAATGCCCCCTCAATACCTGCAATCGCCTCAGCCGTTTGTCCCGCGGCAATACGAACAAACAAATACTCCGTCCGGGTGGGACTCAGAAGAATAATCAGCGGTTCGATGGCGGTGTACAGGGATTGAAAATGAAAATTTTTAACCACACCAATAATTGGACCTTCGCGACCAAACCGCAGACGGGTACCAACCGGGTTTTCCATGCCCATAACCCGGGCCATTTCTTCATTCACGATAAAACTTCTGAGATCGCCGGGAAAATCTCTGGAAAATTCGCGCCCGTGAACAAGCTCCATTTGCAGGGTATTGACCACATCGTAGTTGGCCTGAAACCTGTGAAAAATATGTTCTGAATTGGGGTCTCTACCCGCCCACATGGCATTTGTTCCTGTACTCGTTACCCTGAGTGGGTTATGTGCGGTACTGGTCACACCGACAATGCCTGGCTGTCGCAAAAGTTCGTGTCTGAAAGCCTCATACTGCCGCTTAGCTGCCCCCTCCAACCGCATGTACACCAGATTATCGCGGTCAATGCCCAGATCTTTATTTCGCATATACGCAATCTGCTCATAAACCGTCAGCGTGCCGATAATGAGCAAAATAGAAAGACCGAATTGGAACACCACCAGCACCCGGCGCAATTGACTCGAACCCGACCCCGGTGTAAAAGTACCGTGCAAAACAATGACGGGATTAAAATTGGAAAGATAAAAAGCGGGATAGCTCCCCGCGAGCAAACCGGTTACAATCGCAATGCCAAAAAAGATGAGAAGAATCTCGATACTGAACAGGTCGGTCGTGAGCGTCTGATTAACCAAATCGCTAAACGCCGGCAAAACCAAAATGACCATGACCAGCGCCAGAATGGCAGAGAACATGGTCATCAGGAGAGATTCTCCCATAAACTGCCCAATCAGAATGGTTTTATGCGCTCCAACAGCCTTGCGAATCCCAATTTCCCGGGCGCGTTGCGTAGAACGCGCAGTCGATAGATTCATAAAATTGATACTCGCGATCAGGATGATGAACACCGCCACGACAATAAACATCCGCACATAGTCAATTCGACCACCAACCAGCTTGCCATTCCTGTAGTCGGAATACAGATGCATATCCTGATAGGGTTGTAAAAAAGCATCGCTTGTAACCGTCTTATCATTCTCTTTGATGATATTTTTAATCTTGGCATTGAATTGATCGATATTGACATCCTTTTGCAACTGAACGTATAGTCGAAGGTGATTTACCGTCCACTGATAAAAACTGCGTTTATTAGCCAGATAAGATGCCATCGGCAAAATACAGTCATATCGCTGCGTCGAATTTACGGGCATGTTTTCAAAAACCCCGGTCACCTTAAAACTTTTGTTATCGTATTGCACCAGCGCGTGCGTGTTATTCACCACAAAAATTTGCCCCATTGCAATACTTCGCCAATCCTCTCCGAAATACTTCTCGGCCAGTCGCTCAGAGATGGCGATATTATCCGGTTCCGAAAGTACTGTTTCGGGATCGCCCAGGATGAGGGGAAAGGTGAAAATCTTAAAAAAGGCCGGTCCAGCGTGATATCCGCGGTCCCGAAAAGTCTGCTCTCCATGCGTCAAAAGCATGGGCTGATTCCAGGTCACAAGCACGGTCTCGGTCACTTCGGGATATCGCTCTTCCAACAATTTGGCACTCGGATGCGGGATAGAAGACAGCGTAGAGATCTTATTCATGCCGTGATGATGCCGCATGAGGCGGTAGATTCGGTCGCCTTCCACGTGGAATTGATCGTAGCTGAGTTCGTGGGCGATCCACATAAAAATTAAAAAACTACAGGTTAGGCCCACGGAAAGACCCGCGATATTGATGATGGAATGGGTTTTTTGCCCCAAAAAATTGCGGATTGCGATTGTGATATAATTCTTAAACACGGGATTCTCCTATTCAGGGTGTAAGTATTGATTTTGTTGTTTTGTCGCGTACTGTAAAAACGGGGCTATAGCTGTTCATCCCGGTCTAACCATCCGTCCGATAGATGTACGATGCGGTCTTCATAAGCGGCGTTTTTCTCTGACATTGGTCGGGCAACCCGTTACTTCAGACAATGCGCCACTGCGTCCCTGTACGTTTCGAGCTCTGGGGTTTCCAGGTTCTTCACCTTGGCCAGATCATCCCATTTCCTGAGGTGTACGGCATTCTGGTAGTAAGGATTGCTTTCGAACTCGGTCCTTTCCCGATCTGACATGAGGCCTCCTTGCAGTTGGAAACTATGCTTAGAGGCTTCGGAAAGGGTGTTGTAGTAGGTCGAATCCGTGGTGCAGATGTATCGCTTGGCCGGAACGTGAAGTTTCACCGGTTCGGTCACCGCCTCGATAAAAAAGGGCGCTATGTACGCGGCGCCCACTTCTTCGTGGAGAAAGTCCTGGGTGTGGAAATCTGCGTTTTCTGCGTGTTCGTCCATCAGAAAATGGCCGATATCGTGCAATAGTGCGGCAGTTATCTGAATCGCGTCTCCATTGGCGAGCTGGGCCAGATTGGCGCACTGGAGCGCGTGTTCGAGTTGCGTTACGACTTCGTCGTAGTAGGATTGGCCCCTCGCTTCCATGTAGGCGAACAGGGCATTTATTTTTTTTCTGACGTGCCTTCGGCCAATTCGTTCGCGAGTGTTGGATCGACGTGTTCCTTCATTTTGGCACCATCTTTCTCTAAAAATGTTCGGGTGATAAATTTAATTGGAGGGCTTACAACTGCTCATCCCGGTCTAACCATCCGTCCGATAGGTGTACGATGCGGTCTCCGTAAGCGGCGTTTTTTTCGGAGTGCGTGCATTGGACAATGGTTACGCCTTCGGCATTCAGGTGTTTGAACAGGGTCATGATCCGCTCGCCTTCTGCCGAGTTTAAGTTGCCGGTTGGCTCGTCGGCCAGGATCAATTTTGGTTGCGTGATCAATGCCCGGGCTATGCCCACCAGTTGTTGTTGTCCGCCGGATAACTGGTTGGGGAATAGTCGCTTTTTTGCCACGATGTTGAAGCGGTCCAGCATTTCGGCAATGCGGCCTTTGCGTTCGGCGCCTTTTACTTTTTGATATAAGAGGGGGGTTTCCAGGTTTTCGGAGACGGTTAGTTCGTCGATGAGATGGTAGCTCTGAAATACAAAGCCGATGTGGTCGCGGTGCAGTTCGGTCAATGCGCGTTCGTCCAGTTTGTGAACTGCGCGGTTGTAAAAATGGTACTCTCCATTCGAGGCGGTGTCCAGCATGCCCAGGATGTGCAATAGGGTTGATTTGCCGGCACCGGAGGGTCCCATGATGGATACAAATTCTCCTTCGCGGATTTGTAGATCAATGCGCCGCAGTACGAATGTTTTTACGATGCCGTTTTCGTAGTATTTTTCGATGTTTTTTAGTTCGATCATCTCTATCTCCTTATGCGCGGCGTTCGAATAGGATAGATACCTCGTGTTCGGAGGGTTCGCCAATTTCTACGAGCGACCAGTCTTCGTCGTAGTTTTCCACGATCCGTTTCAAACATGTGACTCTCTGTTCGTGGGGTTCGGCGTGTTCCTCCCAGGCGAAGAGTTCCAGGCGGTAATCGTATTTTCTGCTTTTGCCGTTTACCACCACCGTTACTTCCACGGTGTCTTCGGCGTCTAAAGGTGGCAATTTGATCGAGATTTTGGGCATGGTGATTCTCCGGAGTCCTGATCAACGCTACTCATACCGCAGGGCGTCAATGGGATTGGAACGCGCGGCGCGGATGGCTTGAAGGCTTATGGTACACAGGGCGATGACGACGGCTAATAGGCTACATAGAAGATATATTTTTATGCCGGGTTCAATGCGATACGCAAAGCTGTTGAGCCATTGTCCCATTGTCCAGTAGGCTATGGGCCAGGCAATGAGATTGGCGATGGTGAGCAGGAGTACAAATTCCCGGGATAGAAGCGCGGTGATTTCACTTACCGATGCGCCCAACACTTTGCGGATGCCTATTTCTTTGGTGCGCTGCGAAACAGATAGGGATGCGAGGCCGAATAAACCCAGACATGCGATTAAGATGCCAAATCCCGATGCGTACCAGACGATCTGGAGCCAGTGCTGTTCCCTGCGGTATTGCTCGTTGACCTGTTGATCCAGAAATGCGAAAGAAAATGGACGTGCGGGTTCAATTTCGTTCCAGGTTTCTCGCAGCAACTCAATACTGCCGTTTATGTCTTCTGGACGAATACGCACGAGAATTACGCTCGGGCCACGATCGCCTGGCGAGTCGCCTATTGAGTTATAGAATGCAATTGGCTCGATTTCGTTGTGAAGTGATTCGAAGTGAAAATTTTTCACCACGCCAACCACCTGATGTGGCTCTTTTTTGTTTAGTACGGGAAAGGGTTGTCCAATGGGGTTATCCCATCCAAAGATATCTACCAGCTTCTCGTTTACAATTACAGCCCGCTGAGGATCGCTCGGAAATTCTGGAGAAAAGTTTCGCCCCATCTTCAGGCCAATACCCAGTGTTTTCAGATAGGCTTCATCAATCCACATGGTCCAGATCGTGATCGACTTGCCATTGGGCAATCTATGGCCTCTTTGTTCTTGACTATTTACAAATGAATAGCCACCGCCAGCAATATTTACGATGCGGTCATGACCGCGTAAGGCATCGCGCAAGCGTTGGGGCGTTTCCGGCGTCGCTTTGTCCAGGACCACCACCTGTTCGCTGGTATATCCCAAACTTTTCGACTGCAAATAATCCAATTGTTGCGCCATAATGCCCGTACCGATCATCAAAACAATCGACAAGGCATATTGTACGATGACGAGGGCGCGTGTGAAGGGTTTGCGCCGTCTTGTCCGTGCGTTGCCCTTAAATACGGATATGGGTTGAAATTTTGACAGTATTAGTGCTGGATAACTGCCTGCGACAAGCCCTACAAATACGAGAATACCCATCAAAGCAACGACCAATTCCCAACTCGGCACAATCGCCACTGCCCCGCCCATCAGGTTATTAAATATCGGTAGAAACAATTCTGCAAGCACCAACCCCAGGATCAGGGCGAGCAAACTCATCAGCAGGGTTTCACCCCAAAACTGCCGCATCAAATTACCGCGATGTGCGCCTAACACCTTGCGCATGCCCACTTCCAGTGACCGCTGCGTCGATTGTCCCAGTGACAGGGTTGTAAAATTGATACAGGCGATCAGCAACACCGCCATACCAATGGCTGATAAGACATAGGCAAACATCGGGCTGATCTTTTGTGCGTATCCTCCGCGCATTTCATTTTGAAAATGAATATCTACGAGTGCTTGCAATTGCAATTGAAACGCATCGGCGCGATCTTGAATACGCCCGCTTTTGATCCTTCTGCTTCGCTGCTTGTCCAGAAGTTCGCTGGTAAAAGAAGCGAGTTTTTCATTTAATGCAGTTGCCTGACTCGCGTCCTGGATTTGAACATAAGTCGATACAACATTCCCACTCCGGGTCTGCGACGTCCTGAAATGCCATGTGTCATCTCGATATGCATTCTCAAAGGGGATGAGAATGTCATTTCCACGCATACTGGAGGTCAACGGCAAGGCTTTCATAATGCCTGTCACCACAAAATCTTGTGGATCCCGAGCGCCTTTCATACGCAGCGATTGGCCTATCACATGGGCGTAATTTTCTGTTTCACCAAAGTATTTTTTCGCCACGCGCTCGCTGATGACCACACTGTGCAAATCGTCAAGTGCTGTATTTGTATCTCCGGCTAATAGCGGATAGGTGAATATCTGCAAATAAGGCGGATCTATTAGTGCAATGCGTTCTTGAAACAGCTTGTCTTCACGCCCGACAATCACATACGAATTGGAAAAGCGCGTTGTATGAACGATTTCTGGAAATGCGTCCTTCAATGTGCCTGCGAGTTCCTTCGGCTGTAATACCATAAATGAGACTTCGCCTTCTCTGGTAATTTCCCGCGTTAATACTCGAAAGATCACATCTCTGTTTTTGTGAAACCGATCAAAAGACCATTGTTGATGCACCGTCGAAAAAATCAGAACACAACACGCCATCCCTATCGCAAGTCCGATGATGTTGATTGCGGAGAATGTCTTATTTCTGGTGATGTTGCGAATGGCGATTTTGAGATAGTTTTTGAGCATGCGGTTTTTTCGCTATCCCCTGATGTTCTCTGTCACGACATGACCGTCGAACAGGTGGATGATGCGATGGGCGTATCCCGCGTCGTGCGAGTTGTGGGTCACCATGACGATTGTGGTGCCGTTTTTGTTTAGTTCGGTCAACAGATCCATGACTTCGTTGCCGTTTGCCGAGTCGAGATTACCCGTTGGCTCGTCTGCGAGGATGATGTTGGGATTTGCTATGACGGCTCTGGCTACGGCTACGCGCTGCTGCTGACCACCGGATAATTGCTGCGGGAAATGCTTTTCGCGGTGTTTGATGCCCATGTATTCGAGGGATTCATCCAGGCGCTGTTTGCGCTCGCTGGCTGGTAAGCCCAGGTATAACAGGGGCAGTTCCACGTTTTCGGCGACGGTCAGTTCGTCGATGAGGTTGAAACTTTGGAATACAAAGCCGATGTTTGACTTGCGGGTGTTGGCTCTTTGCCGTTCGGTGTGTTTGGAGACTTCTTCTTCGTTCAGAAAGTATTCTCCGCCGCTCGGATTGTCCAGCAGGCCGAGGACGTTCAAGAGCGTGGATTTGCCGCATCCCGATGGTCCCATTACGGCGACAAATTCGCCTTCTTCAATGTCTATGTTGACATTGTTCAGGGCGGTTGTTTCCACTTCTTCTGTGGTATAGACTTTCTCGAGGTTGACGGTTTTGATCATTGTGAGACTCCTTTTGTAAAAAGCGATTAGTTTACCTTTTTAATACCAGCTTATCGATTTCTTCGTAATTATCGTATGACGATGTGACCACGCGCTCGCCGGGAGAGAGGCCGGCGAGGACTTCGAAGTATTCGGGGCTTTGGCGGCCTATGCGCACTTCGCGGCGTATGGCTTCGTCGTCTTCGACGACAAATACCCAGTTGCCGCCTGTTGTCTGGTAAAATCCACCGCGCGGAAGCAAGAGGGCTTCTTGGGGTGCGTCGAGTTCCAATCGTATCTGTTCTGTTTGACCGCGCCGAATGCTTTGCGGTGTCGTATCTACAAAATCCATATCGACTTCAAATTGTCCTTCTAAGACTTCGGGAAAGACCCGACGGATTGTGAGTTCATAAGTTTCGTCGTCGATTTCAATGGTGCCTTTGAGTCCTTTTGTGATTCTGGTGATGTAAAATTCATCGATGCCCACCCGCATTTTATAGGCGTCGAGTACATCGACCTGACCAATGCGCCTTCCCCTGTTCATCAACTGACCAATTTCTGCATTTAATTGGGATAATTGTCCGGAAATGGGCGCGCGTACGGTCAGGTTTTCCAATGGGCGGCGCACGTGGTCCAATTGCCGTTGCAAACTCCTGGCGCTCGTGTCCAGTGCAGCGAGTTGGTTGATGCGATACAGCGAGTCCTGGCGTACTGTTTCCAATGCAAATGACCTGCGTTTCTGATCGTTTTGATATCGATCTCGCGCACTTTCAAACAGGTCTTGGGAAGTCAGTCCGCGTTCGAACAAGACTTTCTGTTTTTCGTGTTGGCGTTCTGTCTCCCGCAAGTTCAATTCAACGCGCATCAGTTCCTGGCGGTTGCGAATGGCCCGATTTTCCAGGTTCAACCGCGTGTTTTCCATGTTGTTGATTTGTTCAAACAGGCGGGCTTCCTGGGTTAAAATATTTTGTTCCAGGGTGGGGTTTGACAATTTCAAAATGGGTGTGCCTTTTTCGACCATGGTCCCTTCTTCCAGGAAGATTTCCTCTATTTGTCCGCCTTCCAATGCGTCGATATAATAGGTTTGAATCGGCAATACGGTGCCGCGCTGGACGGTAAATTCCTGAAAGGGACCGCGCGTGACTTCTGAGATGGTAATTCGATCGACCTGTACATTGAGTCTGGCGCTGTGGTCACCAAAGACAGCCATGTAGATCACGGCACACACAAATACCGCGATCCCGCTTATGCTGGCGATGCGCTTTGGCGTCCATACTTTTTTTTCGACCCTGCGGTCCATGCCGTCCTGGCTCGCGGCTTCTGGTGACGGTTCGGGCGAGGAAGAACCCCTGCCTACAAAGCTGGGTACGGCTTTCTTTTTTTGCGGATCATCTCGTTCGGGTGTTGACACGTTTGTACCCTCTATCCAGAGTTTGGTGTGAAAGCTGAATGGGAAAAATAGTCATATTTTGAATGATATTCAACTTTGTTTTGCGTCAATGGGACTCTTATTTTCACTCCGTTCGCAAGGCATCCACCGGATTTGTCCGGGCGGCTTTGAGTGCTTGATAGGTCATGGTTGCAATTGCGAGCAAGAGCGCGAGAACACCGCCTATGAAGAAATACATAAGGTGAAGGTCGATGCGATAGGCAAAGTCCTGCAACCATCTGCTCCCAAACAGATAGGCTATTGGACTGGCGATTACACAGGCGATGATTACGAGCTTGACAAATTCTTTGGATAACAACCTAAAAATACTGAATACCGATGCGCCCAGGACTTTTCGTATGCCAATTTCTTTTGTTTTCTGTTCTGCGCGAAACGATATCAGGCCGAGTAGTCCCAGGCAAGCTACGAAGATTGTCAGTCCGGAAAATACTGCAAGTGCATTCCCCGTGCGGATTTCATTTTCATAACGCACACGTGTCAGGTCTTCATTCAAAAACCAGAAAGTAAATGGAATTTGAGGCAAAAACTGGTGCCATGTTTTCTCTATAAATGCGAGGGTTTCCGGTATGTTCTGTGTGCCCAATTTGAGGTAGAGATGTTTGGCGCCCCCCGTAAAAAGTCTGAAGACAACGGGTTGAATGGCATTGTGCAATGTCTGAACGTGAAAATCTTTTATCACGCCTACCACATATCCCTCGGGTCCATTTTTTTCCTTAAAACGCCTACCAATTGGATCGTCCCATCCGAGATGCCTTGCGGCTGTTTCATTTAAGATAAGTGGTCGGCCTTTTTCTCGATATTCTTGCCTCTTTTGTTTAAATACTTGCCACTCCTCAAGATTTTTTATTGTTTCTGGTGGCTTTGGTGGTTCTGGTGCCATACGGCCTGCTGCCAGTCCGATGTTGAAGAAGTCCAGATAATCTTTATCGATATCAAACAGGCCCATCTGCCAGTCGGCGTCACTGCCTTCAGATCGAAACGTCTCTGTCAGATGACGTCCACCTTGATGAAAACGCGTGGCTGTTGCTTTCAAAATATTAGGGTGTGCCATGAACACCTCTTTTACGGTGGGAATACGCCATCTCAGATCTTCTGAACTACCGTGATGTAGTTGCCGAGAATAGATGAAAAGTGGTATGCCAACCACGAGGTCTTTGTCAAATCCGAGGTCTTTGTTTCGGATATACGCCAGTTGCTCTTGTACGACAACAGTACCTGTGATGAAAGCAATTGAAATTGCAAATTGGAAAACGACCAGTGCTTTTCGCAGCCCAACGTGTTTCGATCCGGGTATCCAATCTCCTTTCATTACCTGTGTGGGCAAAAAGGATGAGAGTACAAATGCGGGATAACTTCCCGCGAGTACACCAACGCCCAGTCCAAATCCGATCAACCCGATCATCCACCACAGATTTTCAACTCTGTGCAATATCAGATCTCGTTGAATAAAGCTGTTAAACCGTGGCAGGACCAGTTCGACTAAGGCGAGTGCTACGATCATTGCAGCTATTGCCACCAGTACTGATTCGCCCAAAAATTGTCCGATCAATTGCCGGCGAGATGCGCCCACTACTTTTCGCAATCCCACCTCGCGTGCTCGGGTAGATGAGCGCGCCGTTGAGAGATTCATAAAGTTGACACAAGCGAGTACGAGAATAAAACCCGCGATGAGTCCAAAGGCATACACCTGCGTGATATCGCCGTGGTCTCTAAACTGAAGCCCTAAATCCGGATGGGTATAAAGATGCACGCGCGTGAGGGGTTGCACTATGTACCGGGTCGTTCGACGTACTTCATCTCCCATGTATCGCGTTATCAAATCGGGCAGTTTTTGCTGTAGGGCGCGGTGGTCGTAGCCTTCGGGCAACAGGAGATATGTGAAAAAGGGACGATAAGGGCCCGTGGGTTGCCACATAGACCATAGGTTCGCCAACTGGCCTTGTGGAGTAGCGGTCAGGCAATCGAAATAAAAGGTCGAGTTGGGCGGAAAGTCGCGCACAATACCTGTCACAAAGTATGTCACCGTGCCGCTTAGTTGTTCGTGATCCACTTGCAGTGCTTTTCCAATCGGATTCTGGTTTTGGAAGAATTTGCGTGCCATTGACTCCGTTAACACTATTGAACCCGGTTGGGTCAATGCCGTGCCTGGGTCACCGGTTACAAACGGGATTGTAAATACATTGAAAATTTCTCGATCTGCTACACACACCTCTTGCTGAAAAAAGCGATCATCGGTTTTGACCCAGGCGGTGAGCAGTTGTATGCGGATGGCCTCCTGTATTTCGGGAAAATCGCGCTTTAATGCCGGTGCCAGTGCGCCAGATGCACGCGGATTGACCGATGTGGTATTTTCCATTGAAACAGTGCGGAAGACGCGATAGATGCGGGTTGCATTGGCATGGTGTCGGTCGTAGCTAAATTCATACTGAATGTAGAGGGCGATCAAAATGACGCACGCCATCCCAATTGCCAGGCCCAGGATATTGATTGCTGTCAAGCCTCTGCTTTTCAGCAAGGTGCGAACGGTTGTTAGGAGATAACTGCGAAACATGTTGACCTCCGGATGTCGTTTTCAATGCAGACTGATATTCCTCGACGTAAAAAATACCGGTGTCCGATACAATGCGATACGCAAAAGCGAGAATGTATCAAACATACTAAGCAATTTCTGTGCCAAAAGACTCTTTTCTATGTTTTACAAGTAGTTATGAAAATTTGTGCCATGAACGCCGTTCCATAAGTGTCCGATTTTGATACAGTGGTGTCCGAAAATGAACACTTCTATATGATGAAAACCTTGAAGTCTTTATATAAATATGGTAAATTTGCCATAAATTTAGGGAAGGTACAATTTTGAATGAAACGATAAGAGACGTGACATGGGTCGGGGATTCTCGTGAGCAAGATGGAGGAAAAAAATGAATGAAAAGGTCAAATTTGAGCAAAGCTCTGGAAATGTATTTCGGGATATCGGTTTCTCAGAATCAGAGGCTGAACGTGAGTTGCTGAAGGCAGATCTCGCATTTGAAATCTATAATATTCTTGAAGGACGGAAGCTGACGCAGGCAAAAGCGGGAGAAATTCTTGGGATCAATCAGTCCGATGTATCCCGGCTAAAGAACGGTGATTTTAGCCGTTTTAGTGTAGAGAGACTGTTTGGGTTTCTGAATCGGCTGAACCGCAATATCGAGATTCGCATTACGCATTCGGAAGATAGAAGCGGCTATCAGCGGGTCGTTGCTGTTTAGTTATGATCCGGGCTATTGATGCGTGCGAGTAATTCAGGAAGTTCCTCAATTTCAGCAATTGATAACCCCTGCCAGCTAATGATGTCTGGTCTTGCGTCATCATATACATCTTCTAAATCGACTTGTTTTAGCACGGGCAAGAAACCGATTTCTTTAGCACCGGTCATTTCCCGGCTGCTACCATCGCCTACATAAACACAGACATTTGACGGAAGTCCCAACTGTTCATGCGCCCGTTTATAGATTTCAATAGCGGGCTTTTGTATTTTTTCTGTACAAGAAAAGAGTGGTAAATCAATATGCTCTGACAAAGGGGAAGTATGCCAGAGTAGCGGGACATCTGGACCGCAGTTTGTTATGAGTCCAATTTTATAGCCATCATTTTTCAGGTTTTGAAGCGTAAGCAAGACTTCAACTTTTGGTTTGAGTGTTCTCATTGTGAAGTCGTATCGATATTGTGCAGCAGTGTTAATTTTGCAATCGTCTGGGGATAGACCAATTTGAGCGCAACATACAGCGATAGTCTCTTCTATTGATCTGAATTTCCCAATGCATCGGTCAGAATAAGAAGAGCCGAATGCTTGGCTAAACGCTTCATACGGCACCGACAAAGTTTCGGCCATCAATGCATGTACTTTGTCGTGCTCTTTTTTGCTAAAATTATCAATTAGCGTTCCGAACAAGTCGAAAATTATCGCCTTAAGTTTCATTATTCCAAATCCTCTTTGTTTCTCAATCAAAAGGTAGGCATCAATCGCGTTCTGAGAAGCAAAAGATGGTGACTACTCCCACGGCTAAAGCCTGTGGGCTTCTTGGCGGTCAATCCGCCTGA